>JAPXQZ010000018.1:0-14274 GCA_033813835.1 Clostridia bacterium
CCTCGACAGCGCGCCCTTTTTTTCTTCGCTCATATCCATCCCCCCCAGTAAAAGGATACCCCCGACGCGCCCGCTCAAAACAGCCCGGGCATCGCCGGGGCGCGCGCCGCCGATGGGCGCGGCGGCACCGTTTGCCCCCTCTGCTATAATAAACAGGAGATAATCTTGAACGAGAGGGCGCCATGGGCGAAGAAAACAGGCCGGATGCCGGAGAAGGCCAGGGGCCGGTGCAGGAAGTCCGCGAGATGGTCCACCAGGAAATCTGGCAGACGCTGTCCCCCGAACAGGAGGGTGAGCTGGCCCAGCTCGCCCAGGAGGCGGCGCAGACGCAGGGCATCACCCTGCAAAACCCACTCCCCGACCCGGAGGAGAAGCATGACAACAAGGTGCTTTTCCAGGCGTTCGAGTGGTTCCTGCCTGACGACGGGGCACACTGGGACCGGCTGCGCGACATGGCGCCCAAACTGAAGGAGATGGGCGTGGGCGGCGTGTGGCTGCCGCCGTTTTGCAAGGCAACAGGCACCAACGACACGGGCTACGGCATCTACGACCTCTACGACCTGGGGGAGTTTGACCAGCGCGGCAGCGTTCGCACCAAGTACGGCACGAAGGAGCAGCTGAAGGACGCCATCGGGGCGCTGCACGCGCAGGGGCTGCAGGTCTACATGGACGCCGTGCTCAACCACAAGGCCGGCGCCGACGAGGCGGAAACCTTCAAGGTGGTCAGGGTCAACCCAGACAACCGGGAGCAGGCCGTCAGCGAGCCCTTCGACATCCAGGGCTGGACCCGCTTCACCTATCCGGGCCGGCAGGGGAAATACTCCACGTTCCAGTGGAACTTCCAGCACTTCACGGCGGTCAACTTCGACCAGAACACCGGAGAGATGGGCATCTTTCGCATCCTGGGGGACAACAAGGGCTTTTCCGAGCAGGTCAGCGGCGAACGCGGCAATTTCGACTACCTGATGTTCGCCGATGTGGATTACCGCAACGCGGACGTCATCGACGAGGTGCTGCGCTGGGGCGTCTGGGTGGTGGAGGAACTGAACCTGGACGGGATGCGCATGGACGCGGTCAAGCACATCGACCACCGCTTCATGGAGGCTTTCGTCCGGCATGTCAAGCTGCAGACCGGGCGCCCGCTGTACTTCGTCGGGGAGTATTGGATACCGCAGCGCAAGGAACTGGAAAACTACCTGCACGAAACCGAGGGCATCATGGCGCTGTTCGACGTGGCGCTGCACTACCGCTTCGCCCAGGCCTCCCGCCTCGGGAGGGATTTCGACCTGCGGACGATGTTTTCCGACACGCTGATTGGCCGCAACGCGCTCAACTGCGTCACCTTTGTGGACAACCACGACTCCCAGCCCGGCCAGGCGCTGGAAAACTGGGTGCAGGACTGGTTCAAGCCCCTCGCCTACGCCTTCATCCTGCTGAGGAAGGACGGATATCCCTGCGTATTCTACGGGGACTACTGCGGGATTTCCGGGGCGCATCCGATCCCCGGCAAGGGCGGCGTGCTCGACCCCCTGCTGCTGGCGCGGTCGCGCTACGCCTACGGCGAGCAGCACGACTACTTCGACCACGCCAACACCGTGGGATGGACGCGCCTGGGGGACGCGGAGCATCCAGACAGCGGGCTGGCCTGCGTCCTGTCCAACGGCGAGGACGGCATCAAACGGATGCAGATGGGCGCTTATGCCGCCAACGCCCGCTTCCGTGACCTGACCGGCAATATCCAGGACGTCATCCAGACCGACGGCGGGGGCTGGGCGGATTTCCGCTGCCGCGGCGGCTCCGTCAGCGTGTGGGTGCGGGAATAATGCAGCCCACCCAAAAACCCGCGGCGCGGTGGCCGCGGGCTTTCAATTTGGATCAATCAGTCTTTCCGCACGCTGAGCAGGGCCTTTTTGCCGTTGACATCCCACTCCTGCGTAAAGGCGCCGGGGGTGGGTCCGGAGGCCTCCAGTGCGAGGGCCAGCACCACCTCGGCAATCATCCCCCGGTGGGCTTCGACCGCTTCTTCCACCTCGCTGTCCGCCTGGTAGGTGACACGGATGCGGTCGGTCACCTCAAACCCGGCGTCCCGCCGCATGGTCTGCAGCTTGCTGACTACCTCGCGGGCAAAGCCTTCGCTGACCAGTTCCGGCGTCAGCGCGGTCACAAGCCCTACCGTCACGCCGCGGTTCTCCTGGCTGACCAGGTCTTCCCGCTGCACGGCCTCCACCAGCACGTCGTCCTGGCCCAGGGTGACAATTTCGCCGTCCAGGTCCATTGAAAGGCGCTCCCCGCGGGAAAAGGCCGCGACCGCGGCCGCGCCGTCCGCCTGGGACAGCAGCTGGCTGACCCTGCCCAGGCGCCTGCCGAAGCGGGGGCCGAGGGTTTTCAGCTGGGGCTTTAAGCGGTAGCCGGTGAAGGCGTTCGCGTCGTCGGTGAACACGACGTCCTTGACGTTCAGCTCGTCCTTGGCCAGTTCGGCGTATTCCGGCCCGAAGGCCGCGCCGCGCACCAGCAGGCGGGAGAGGGGCTGGCGCACCTTCAGCCCGGCCAGGCTGCGGCAGGCGCGGCCCAGCTGCACGACCTCCAGCAGCGAAGCCATCTGCCGCTCCATCTCCGCGTCCACCCGGTCAGCCTCAAACGCCGGGAAGCGGCTCAGGTGCACCGATTCCGGCGCTTCTCGATTCCAGGAACGAACGACGTTCTGGTAGATGGCCTCCGCCATGAAGGGCGTGAAAGGCGCGACGAGCCTGGAGATCGCCTCCAGCACCGTAAACAGGGTAGCGAAGGCGGCCTCCTTATCCCCTGCCATGCCCTTGCCCCAGAAGCGGGCGCGCCCGCGGCGGATATACCAGTTGGACAGGTCGTCCACCAGGCTGTCAATGGCGGCGGCGCTTTCGGGCACCTTATAGGCGGACAGCCCCTCGTCCACCTGGCGGATGGTGGTGTGCAAGCGGCTTAAAATCCACCGGTCCATCAGGGTCAGTTCCGCCCTGTTCAGGGGGTGTTCCCCCGGCACGAAGCCGTCGATGTCCGCGTAGAGGATATAGAAGGCGTAGGCGTTCCACAGCGTGCTCATGAACCGGCGCTGGGCCTCGCCGACCGCCTCCCCGTAGAACCGGCTGGGCAGCCAGGGGGCGCCCGCGGTGTAGAAATACCAGCGCACGGCGTCGGAGCCGTACTGGTTGATGACTTCAAAGGGATCCAGGACGTTGCCCAGGTGCTTGGACATCTTGCGCCCGTCCTTGTCCTGCACGTGGCCCAGCACCAGGCAGTTGCGGTAGGGCGACTGCCCGAACACCAGGGTGCCGATGGCCAGGAGGGAATAGAACCAGCCGCGCGTCTGGTCGACGGCTTCGGAGATGAAGTCCGCCGGAAAGCGCGACAGGAAGTCCTCCCGGTTTTCAAAGGGGTAGTGCCACTGCGCGAAGGGCATGGAGCCGGAGTCGTACCAGCAGTCGATGACCTCGGGCGTGCGGTGCATCTCCCTGCCGCAGGTCGGGCAGGTCAGTACAACCTGGTCGATATAGGGCCGGTGCAATTCCTTGAGGTTCGTGAGCGGTTTGGGGCTCATCTCCTCCAGTTCCTTCCGGCTGCCCGCCACGTGCATGTGGCTCTCCGGGCACAGCCAGACCGGCAGCGGCGTGCCCCAGTAGCGCTCCCGGGACAGCGCCCAGTCCAGCACGTTCTCCACGAAGTTGCCCATCCGGCCGTCCCGGACATTCTCCGGGTGCCAGGCGATGCTCCGGTTGTTATTGACCAGCTCGTCCCGCACCTGCGTCATGCGGATGAACCAGGTGGCGCGCGCGTAGTACATCAGCGGCGTGTCGCAGCGCCAGCAGTGCGGGTAGTTGTGCAGGTAGCGCGCCTTCTTCTGCAGCAGCCCCCGCTCCCTCAGTTCCCGGAGAATCATCGCGTCCGCGTCCTTGATGAAGACGCCGGCCCAGGGCGTGCCGGGGACGAACTTCCCCTGCGGGTCGACCAGCTGCACGAAGGGCAGGCCGCGCTCCCGGCCGATGCGGGCGTCGTCCTCGCCGAAGGCTGGCGCGATGTGGACGATGCCGGTGCCGTCTTCCAGGGAGACGTAGCCGTCCCCGACGACGTAAAACGCCTTCTCCTTCGCCTCCGCCAGCCGCCAGAGCGGCTCGTAGGCCATGCCCAGCAACCTTTTGCCCGGAAAGGTTTCCAGCGTCTCGATCCTTTCGCGCTCCTCCGCGGAAAACACGGCGCCCACCAGCGCGCTGGCCAGGATGAAGGTGTCCCCGTCCAGGCGGAAGCGGCCGTATTCCTCTTTCTCGTTCACGCACAAGGCGACGTTGGAGGGCAGGGTCCAGGGCGTGGTCGTCCAGGCCAGCAGGAAGGTTCCCTCCTCCCCTTTGACGGGGAAGCGGACGAAGGCGGATTCGTCCTCCACCTCCTTGTAGCCCTGGGCGACCTCGTGGCTGGACAGCGCCGTGCCGCAGCGCGGGCAGTAGGGGACGACCTTGTGGCCGCGGTACAGCAGGCCCTTGTCCGCGATCTGCTTGAGGCTCCACCACACCGACTCGATGTACTCGTCGTAGTAGGTCACGTACGCCTTGTCCATGTCCACCCAGAAGGCGACGCGCTCGGACATGTCCTGCCATTCCTTCAGGTACTTCCAGACGGACTTCTTGCACTCCTGGATGAAGGGTTCGATGCCGTAGGCCTCGATCTGGTCCTTGCCGTCGATGCCCAGCTTTTTCTCAACTTCCAGTTCCACCGGCAGCCCGTGGGTATCCCAGCCGCCGATGCGGAAGACTTCCTTGCCCTTCATCGCCTGGTAGCGCGGGAAAAGATCCTTCATCGCCCGCGTGACGACGTGGCCGATGTGCGGCCGGCCGTTGGCGGTGGGCGGTCCCTCGTAAAAGGTGAAGCGCTCCGCGCCTTGGTTCTGGCGCAGGCTCTTTCCCATGATGCCGTTCTCTTTCCAGAACGCGGCGATTTCCTTTTCGCGCAAAGCGAAGTTCAGGTCGCTGGTGACTTTCTGGTACATCCGGCCCTCCATAAAAAATGCCGTCCCCTACTTGGGACGGAATCTCCGCGGTACCACCCATCTTGGCGCAACGCGCGCCCGCTTTTGGCCCGATAACGGCGGGCGGCCGTGGGGCGTTAACCCATGCTCCGGGGTGATCCGGCGGTGCTCCTCCGGCCGGGCTCGCACCCTCCCCGGCTCGCTTTCGGACTGCAGGCACCGCCCGTCCCCTTCATCGCAAGGCGATTATGCACGATGGCGGCAGGATTGTAAAGCTCCATCTTCCGAAGGAGCGGGGCGGAGGCTGCGGGCCCGCTTCCCGGCCCGCCGGATCAAGGCAGCCGCGTTTACCCTCCCAGGCCAAACTGCTATAATGCCCTGGGAACAAGGAGGGCGGCATTGGACACACTGCGCGGCAAGGCGGCGGGCACGCTGTTCCGCAACGAGGAGAACGGCTACAGCGTGATTTCCCTGCAGACAGGGGACGGGCCGGTGACGGTCACCGGTACCTTCCCCGAACTGTCCCAGGGCGAAACGCTCGCGGTCGAGGGAACCTGGACGCAGCATCCCCAGTACGGCCGGCAGTTCCGTGCCACCGCCTTCACCGTCGAGGTCCCGCAGACCCTGGGCGCCATCGAAACCTACCTGGCCAGCGGCCTCATCAAGGGCGTCGGCCCCAGCACGGCGCGGCTAATCGTACAGGCTTTCGGCGCGGACGCGCTGGACGTCCTGGCTACGCAGCCGGAGCGGCTGCGCGAGGTGCCCAAGATCGGCAAGGTGCGCATGCGGCAGATCGCCCAGAGCTTTATGGAGCAGCAGGCCAGCCGGAGCACCTACATCTTCCTGCAGCGATACGGCGTCACGCCCGCGCTGTCCGCCAAGATCAACAAGCTGTACCGCGAGCAGGCGGAGCGGCTCATCCGCGACAACCCCTACCGCCTCATCGACGACATCCAGGGCGTCGGCTTCACGACCGCCGACCGCATCGCGCAGGCGATCGGCATCCCCGCGGACAGCGCCTTCCGGCTGCGGGCGGGGCTCAAATTCGTGCTGCAGGACGCCGCCGGGGCCGGGGGGCACACCTGCCTGCCGGAAGACCTCCTCGTGCGGCAGGCGGCGGAGCTGCTGGGCGCAGACCGGGAGCAGGTGGAGCGCGAAAAGCAGGCGCTGCTTTTAGGCAAGGAGTTGTACCAAGACATCGTGGACGGGGAGCCCCTGCTGTCGCTGCCGCGCTTCCGCACGGCGGAGGCCGAGGTTGCCTGGCGCCTGCTCTCCCTGGCGGCCGCCCCGCGGCAGACGGCCATGGGCTCCGTCAAGCAGAAGATTTCCGCCTTCGAGCGCCGGGAGGGCCTCCGCTTTTCCCCCACCCAGCGCCAGGCGGTCACGATGGCGGCGCAGTCCGGCCTAGCCGTCATCACCGGCGGCCCCGGCACCGGGAAGACGACGCTGATCAACTGCCTCCTCCACGTTTTAGGGCCGGAGCGGAATATCCTGCTGGCCGCGCCGACCGGGCGCGCCGCCAAGCGCATGTCGGAAGCCACCGGTCAGGAGGCCAGCACCGTCCACCGCCTCTTGCAGTACGGGGGCGAGGAGGGGCTGTTCCAGGTCAACCAGGCCAATCCGCTGGACTGTGACGGGGTCATCGTGGACGAGGTGTCCATGATGGACGTCTTCCTGATGCGCAGCCTGCTCTCGGCGCTGCAGGAGGGCACCCGGCTCATCCTGGTGGGGGACGCGGACCAGCTGCCCAGCGTGGGGCCGGGCAACGTGCTCTCCGACGTGCTCGCCTGCGGGCTCATCCCCAGCATCCGGCTCACGGAAATCTTCCGCCAGGCAGAAGGCTCCCTCATCGTGCTCAACGCGCACCGCATCAACCGGGGCGAGGAGCCGGCGTTCAACGCGCCGGGCGGCGACTTCTTCTTCGAGCGCAGGGAGGATCCCCAGGCCGCCGCCAAGTGCATCGTGGAACTGTGCCGACGGCGGCTTCCGGGCTACCTGAAGCTGGGGGAGGACGCGCGGGGCATCCAGGTGCTTTCGCCCACCCGCAAGGGCGAGTGCGGCGTCGCGGCCCTCAACCTGCTCCTGCAGGCCGCCCTGAACCCGAAGGCCCCGGGCAAGGCGGAAATCACCTTTGGCGAAACCACCTTCCGCGAGGGCGACAAGGTGATGCACGTGAAGAACAACTACCTGCTGGAGTGGACGGCACAGGACGGCGCCGCCGGCCAGGGGGTCTTCAACGGGGATATCGGGTTGGTCACGGACATCTTGGAGGAAGGCCGGCTGGTCCGGGTGCGCTACGACGAGGAGCGGGAGGTTGTCTACGAGTACGCGCTGCTGGAGGAGCTGGAGCTGGCCTACTGCCTCTCCGTCCACAAGAGCCAGGGCAGCGAGTTCCCGGCCGTGGTCATGCCGATGACCGGCGGGCCCCGGATGTTGCTGACCCGCAACCTGCTCTACACCGGGGTCACCCGCGCGCGGGAGCTGGTCGTCCTGGTCGGCCGGGTCGAGGTGCTCCGGCAGATGGTGCGCAACAACCAGGAGCGCCGGCGCTATTCCGCGCTGGGCTATTGGCTGTGCCTGATGGGTAAGGGCGCGTGAACCGGGCCGCGGAGGCGCTCCGAAGCCTGTTGTTCCCCCTGGCGCGCTGCCTGAACTGCAACGAGCCGCGGGAACTGGACCCCGGCAGCGCCCTGTGCGACGCGTGCCAGACCGGACTGGACGGCGTCCGGGTGCCGGATACCGCCTGCCCGCGCTGCCTGTCCCCCCAAAGGGCCGGGGAGCCCTGCGGATACTGCCGAAAGGGCGGCATGCCCTCCGTCCGCGCGGCCTACGCGCCTTTTTTATACGAAGGCGCCGCGCGGCAGCTGGTGGTTCACCTGAAGTTCGGCCCCTTCGAGCTGGCGGCAAAGCCGCTGGCCGCCGCCATGGCGCACTGCATCAGCGGGCTGCCCTTCAACGCACTGGTCCCCGTCCCCCTGCATCGGCGCGGCCTGCGGGCCAGGGGCGCCAACCAGTCGGCGCTGCTGGCCGGGCTGGTATCGCGGGAAACCGGCCTGCCCGTCCGGGACGCGCTCGTCAAGCGGCGGGACACGCGCCGCCAGTCCCGGCTGCCCGCCGAGGAAAGGGAAACCAACGTGCGCCTGGCCTATGAGGCCGGCGGCGATTTGTCGGGCCTTCGCCTGCTGCTGGTGGACGACGTGCGCACCACCGGCGCCACCGCGCAGGACTGCGCGCGGGCGCTGCGCGCGGCCGGGGCGGAAGACGTCAGCCTGCTGACGGCCGCCGTCGCCTGGCGGGGAGGGGACGATGGATAGGGAAAACGGAAGCGGCGACATCTTCTTCAGGACGCGGATGCTGCTGGGCGATGAAGCAATGGAGCGGCTCAGGCGCGCACGGGTCGCCGTGTTCGGCGTGGGCGGCGTCGGCGGCGCCTGCGCGGAGGCGCTGGCGAGAAGCGGGGTGGGGCAGCTGACGCTCATCGACCATGACGTCGTCACGCCCACCAACCTTAACCGCCAGCTCGTCGCGCTGCAATCCACCCTCGGGCAGGAAAAGGCCGCCGTGTGCCGGCGGCGGCTGATGGATGTCAACCCGGACGCGCAAATCGAGGCGCTGCCGGTCTTCTATGCGGAAGATACGGCGGATGCGGTGGACTTCTCCACCCTTAACGCCGCGGCGGACTGCGTGGACACCCTGACCGCCAAGGTGCTCATCGCGAAGAAGGCGCTGGAACACGGGGTGTACCTGGTCAGCAGCATGGGCACCGGCAACCGGCTGGACCCCTTCCGCTTCCGCTTTGCCGACCTCTACCAGACCGACCATTGCCCCCTGGCCCGGCGGATGCGCAAGGCCTGCCGGGCGGCGGGCATCCCGTCGCTGCGCGTCCTGTTTTCCGACGAGGAGCCCCTCTCCGCCGTCGTCCGCGAGGGCGGTCGCCACGCACCGGGCTCGGTGGCCTTCGTGACGCCGACCGCTGGCCTGCTGCTGGCCGGGGACATCATCCGCCATCTCGCCGGACGGGCGGAATCATAAGAAGCCCTCCTCAGGCTGAATCTCTTCATCCTGCAGGGACAGGGCCTGTTCAAGCGCCTTTTTCGCGATATCCGGCGGAAACCCGCGGCGCGCCAGCGCGGCGAAGGCCCGGCGGTACCGCGCCCGGGAATCGGCTCCGCCGGAGGCTCTCAGGCTATATTGCGCCAGTTTCAGCGCGGCTTCATCGGCTCGGCTCGGGTCCAGGTCATCGAGCAGCTCCCGCAGCAGGCCCTCCGGCACGCCGTCCGCCAGCATCCGCCGCCTGATCTGCAGTTCTCCCAGGCTCTTCCCCAGCCGCGCCAGCGCATTTTCGGCATAGCGGCGGTCGTTGAGGTAACCCAGGCGGACCAGGCTTTCCACCGCGCCCCGGGCAGCCGGTTCCGTATACCCGCGGCGGCGCAGCTCCCCCTCCATCCACCTTTCGGTGCGGTCCCGCCGCTCCAGCAGCCGGGCGGCCTGCTCCAGCGCGAGGCGGGCTTCCTCCCCGGACAGCCGGCGCCGGTAAGCCGCCAGGTCCACGGCCTCCCCTTCATTCAAGGGAAATCGGCGAAACAGCGCGAGGGGGACTTTGGCGCTGTCTCCCCCCTGCGTACGAATCAGCCGGAACCCCGGGCACTGCAGGATTTCCGCCACCCGGTCAGCCATGGGACAGCCACCAGCGCAGCAGGTCCTTGTTGAGGTCGGCGATGATATGCTCCCGCGCTTCCGACGCGCCGCGGGTCAGGCTAATCAGGCCGCGGCCGCTTTCCGGGCTCATGAACAGCATATGGACCGCCCCGTAGGCCATGCCCTGGTGCCCATACAAGGGGCGGGCTGAGACCGTCGGATCTTCCAGGATGAACAGGCCGATGCCCTGTCGGAGGGCCGGGTCCCGCTTCCCCAGCGCGGCCTGCGGCCTGCGCATTTCCACCAGGGTTTCTTCCTTGAAGAAGCCAAGCTGAAGCAGCGCCGCGCCCAGCAGGGCCAGCCCGGGCACGTCCGCGCAGCAGCTGCCGTGCGCCAGGGCGTAGTGCCTGTGGGGGTCTGGGGCATCCCATCCCGCGGCGGGGGCGGCCTGCCGCGCCGCGCCGTCGAAGTTGGGCGTCAGCCGCGGCGGCAGCAGTCGCCGGGCGTCCGCGACCGGGGCGGCCATCCGGGCAGGGTAATAGCTGGCCTCCATGCGCAGCGGGACAAACAGCGCCTCCTGCATCGCGCGCTCAAAGGAAACGCCCAGCAGGGCCTCCACGGCGCTGCCGGCCAGCCCGACGCCGAAATTGGAGTACTCGCACCCTTCCCCCGGCAGGTGCTCCGTGTGGCTGTCGCCCGCCAGCAGCGATTCCGCGTCCGCCCCCCGCGGCAGGCCGCGCAGGTAGGCCGTTCCGTCCCGGATGCCGGCGGTGTGCGTCAACAGCATCCGGAGGGTGACCGGCCGCCCCGGCGATTTTGGGTGACGCAGGGAAAAGGGCAGCGCGGCGTCCAGGTCCGCGTCCAGGTCCAGTTTTCCCTGTTCTTTCAAGCGCATCAAGCCGGCGGCGGTGACCAGCTTGGACACGGAGGCCAGGCGGAAGGCGGTTTCCGCCCCGACGGGCATCCCGCGCCGCGCGAGGCCGTAGACGGCGTGCCCGGTCAGCCCGCCTGCGTCAAAGAAGGCCAGGGCGCCGCCCAGCGCGCGGTGCCGCCGCAGGACGCGCCGCGCGCCCTCCAGGTCCATCCCGCCCGCCGGCGTCAGGAGGGGCGTCAGCCGCGGGGCGGGCAGGGGCAGGCTGCCGACCAGAAAACGGTACAGGCCGGGCGCCCTCATGCCGCCGCCTCCCCGCCGCCTTTAAGGAAAACCCGCAGCAGGCACGCGGCGTAGGCCGCCGCTGACAGCCAGGCCGGCAGGTAGGCCCAGGGATTCAGCGCGGCGCCCAGGATGACAAACAGCAGCGAAAGCAGAAGGAGCAGCATCGTGGTCGGCACCTTCAGGCGCAGGGCCATGGCAACGCCCGCGGCCAGCACCAGCGCCGCCGAGAGCGCCTGGGAGACGCGCAGCGCGCCCCACATCAGGCTGTCCGTGCGCAGCCCCTCGATGACCACGCGCCCCAGCCCGTACCACAGCAGGTACCAGAGGAAGACAAAGCCCCCTCCCCGCGTTTTCAGCCGGGGCGACAAGCGGCTCAACAGCAAAAAGCCCGCCAGGTTCCAGACGGATTCATAAAAAAAAGTGGCCAGGTGCCACCGCCCGTCCGCGAAGACCGCCGCCGGGAAAAACTGCAGGGCCGGGTTTGTGACCGCGTATCCGTAGGCCTCGCCGTTGAAGAAGTTGCCCCAGCGGCCGATGGCCTGCGCCAGCAGCAGCCCGGGGGCGACCAGGTCCGCCAGGGCGGAAAAGGGGACGCGCCGCCTCTTGGAGAGCAGGAAGGCGCCCAGCGCGCCGCCGATGACGCCGCCGTAGATGGCCAGGCCGCCCTCCCAGACGCGCAGGACGCCCATGAGGTCGCCCCGGTAGCGGTCCCAGGTGAAGGCCACGTAGTACAGTCGGGAGAACACCACCGCCAGAGGCACCGCCCACAGCGCGAAATCCAGGGGCAAATCCTTTGGAAGGCCCGACCGCTTCGCCTCCCGGGCCATGTACAGGACGGCGGCCAGGATACCCAGGGCGATGGCCAGGCCGTAGAGGTTCAGCCGCACGTCAGGCCCTGCGAGCTTCCAGGTCGACCTGCCGCAGCGACGCGATGATGGGCAGCTGCTGGGGGCAGACGGACTCGCACTGGCCGCAGGCCACGCAGCGGGCGCCGTCGCCCTGCTCCTTGATGATGTTGGCGTATTCCCAGGCGAGGGACGCGGGGCGGGAGAGCATGTAGGCTTCGTTCCAGGCCTCGAAAATCCGGGGAATCTGCACTCCCTCGGGGCAGGGCTGGCAGTAGTTGCAGGCGGTGCAGCCGATCTTGATGCGGGCTAGGTAGGCCTGCTTGACGGACTTGAGGAAGGCGTGGTCCGCCTGGTCGAGGGAACCGGGGACGACGCGGTCGAACACGCGCAGGTTGTCCTCCACCTGTTCCATCGTGGACATGCCGCTCAGGATCGTTGCCACTCCGCTGAAGTCCCCGGCGTAGCGGAAGGCCCATTCCACCGGGGAGAAGCCCCGGCGGTTCTCCCGCATCATGCGTCGGATTTCTTCCGGCGGTTCGGCCAGGGCGCCGCCGCGCAGCGGCTCCATCACCACGATGGGGATGCCCTTCTCCTGCGCGTACAGCAGGCCGTCCAGCGTAGCCTGGTTTTCGTCGTCCAGGTAGTTGAACTGGATCTGCGCCATCGCCCAGTCATAGTCGTCGATGATGCGCAGGAAGGCCGCCTTGTCGTCGTGGAAGGAGAACCCGGCGTGGCGGATCCGGCCGTCCCGCTTCGCCCGCTCCAGGAAGGCGGGGTAATGGAGACGCCGGAGCTTGTCGAAGGCCTCGCCGTTCAAGGCGTGCAGGAGGTAAAAATCCAGCGTGGATACGTCCAGCTTCCTGAGCTGATCGTCCAGCAGCCGGTCCATGTCCGATTCCCGTTCCACCAGCCACTGGGGCAGCTTGCTGGCCAGCAGGACCCGCTCCCGGTACCCGTCCTTCAGCGCCAGGCCGGTCACGACCTCGCTTTCCTTGTGGTGGTAGCCGTAGGCCGTGTCCACGTAGTTGACCCCCCGGTCCACGGCGTGGCGGACCATCCGGATGGCCTCCCCGCGGTCGATATGCTCCTTGCCGTCCTCCGCTTTCACAACGGGCAGCCGCATCATGCCGAAGCCCAGCCGGGAGACCTGTTCCCCGGTTTTCCCGAAAGATACGTACTGCACCCTTTTCATCCTCCTTCGCGGCCGTCCCCGCGTCCGGGCGGCCAAGCGACCGGTTTGGGGGATATTGTACACAAAGGCAGGGCCCGCGTCCACCGCGGGCGGAATGCCTCAAACCGGGAACAGTTTGCCTTCCTCCGCCCACCCCCGGGCGAGCAGGCAGTCGCGCACCGGGGCGTGCAGCAGCCGGTCCTTCTGGTAGACGTAGCGGAAGCTGGAGCGCACCCGCCGCCCGTCCGGCCACAGCACGAAGCCTTCCCCGCTGTCTGTGAGCCCCAGGTTCTGGGCGTCTTCCTCCGGCTCAATCCGGGAAACGCGGTTGTGGCAGCGGTTGCCCAAAAAGAGGTCGAACACCCCGGCGTCCGGGTCCAGCGCCAGGTGGTTGCCCGTATAGCCCGGGAAGGCGAAGGCGGAAAGGCCCATCCAGGGCGGCACCTCGCTGAGCCGGGCGACGGGCGACTTGGAAAAGCACAGCATGCCCAGGAACTGGCGGTACGACCCGTCCGGGGTCAGGAAGCCCGTGCGGTTGACGCCGATTTGTTTCAGCGCGCCCCGGGGGAGCAGCTCCCCGCTGAGCAGCGCCCCCGCCAGGCGGCACAGGTCTCCCGCCGTCGAAAACAGCCCGGCGTGGCCGGGAAGGCCCCTCTGGCTCAGCAGCCGTGCCTTGGGGTCGTGCGGCAGCCCGGGCGGGATGGCTTCCATCACCCAATAGGTCCCCCGCTCCACCCGGTGTTCCAGCCCGTAGTCCATCAGGTCCTTGTGGCGCCCCGCGGGCACCCGGTGCCAGGTCTCCCGCATGCCCAGCGGATTTAGGACATATTCTGACAGGTATTCAAAGAAGGCCCGGCCGGACGCCGCCTCGACCATGTACTTGAGCAGCAGGGCGTTCATGTCCGAGTACCGCTTCATCCCCTGCGCCGCCACGCGCCGGGTCGCGAACACCATGGTCTCGGCGGATTCCGCGTCCGGCTGCGCGTCGACCCGCTCCGGGGTCTTGAGGGTCGACTGGTAGGTCAGGCAGTCCATGACGGCGCAGTCCTCCAGGAAGGAAAACCGCCTGTCCAGCCTGCCCAGGGTGTCGTCCGGCTTCAGGCGGCCGCGCTCCATCAGCTGCAAAACGCTGACCAGCGTAAACAGCTTGGTCAGCGAGGCAAGGTCGTATACGGTGTCCGGGCCGATGGGCTCCGGCGCGTCCAGGAAGGCGCCGCTCCCGCCGACGACTTCGCGCTTCAGGCCGACGGAAAAGCAGGCGCTGTCCGCCCCCGTGCCGAAGGCCGCGGTCAGCCCGGTCAGCATGCCCATGTCCAGCGCCAGGTGGCGCATGGAGGAAAGCAGTGCCCGGTCCGCGGCCGCGGCCGTCATGCCATGAAATCGAGGAAGGCGAAGCGCGCGGGCACGTGGAAGTTCGGTTCCCCCGTCGCCTGCCAGGCCTGCAGCTCGATGCCCCGGCGGCTGTGGTCGA
>JAPXQZ010000019.1:0-14039 GCA_033813835.1 Clostridia bacterium
CCTTTGTCCGCGCCGGTGGGGCACGCGGACAGCACGACCTTTCCGCCGCCGGTTACCCGATAATCCTTGATATCCATCCTCTCCCCCCTCCTTATCCGCTTGATTATATACCCCGGCAGGACGGGGAGCAACGCGGAAACCCTTGCCTTGATTGAGCCGGGCGGAGAACAACAGAAAAGGGATGCCGGTCCCCGGCATCCCTGCTGAGATCTTCAGGAACTCAGGCGAACCTGCGGACCGCCTCACGTCCCTTTTCGGTAATTTCAAGGCGGCGCTTGAACAGGCCCTTCTCCTTGATGTAGCCCTCACGGGTTAGGTGGGAGGAAATTGCGGTCATGCGCATGGACTTGATATCGTGGTCGCGGATGAACTGCGCCTGGTTCTCCGGGTTGGTGGCCAGCAACTGAAGCAGGCTGAGGTATTTCGCATCCAGCTTTTCGTTCGCCAGCGCCTGGTCCTTTTCGGAGAGCGGCGGCAGGGCGGCAAGGCCCTTGTCCGTGATGGTGAACTTGAAGAAGCCGTTGCCGGACAGACTGTCGCGCATCAGGTAGCCGCCCTTGTCCAGGGTTTCGATGGCCGCGCCGGAGTGCTTGGAGTCCACGCCCAGGGAGTCGGTGAGGTCCGCCATGTAGGGGTGGCCGATGCGCAGCATCTCCAGGATCTGGTAGGACATGTCGTCCAACTGCACGTCCACGCGGTTGGTCGCCGTAGGCACGCGCTCCCAGCCGGGCTCGCCATAGTACTTGGGCTTGCCGGTGAGGGAGGCGACGACAGCCGCCACCAGGGTGACGATGAAGCCCAGCGTCGCCAGGTAGATATATTGGCCCACGACGAAGACTTTGGTCAACTCCAGGATGGTCAGGACCGCCATGGTCAGCATGCCCAGCGCCGCGCCCCAGATGGCACCGCGGGAATTGAACCTGGGCCAGATGGCGCCCAGGCCCAGCAGGATGGCGGGGGGCACCAGCCAGGAGTTGGCGAAGGCGAACAGGTAGGTGGGGCCGCCGGGGAACTGGCAGAGGATGAAGGTGACGACGCCGACGAGCAGCATGATGATGCGGGAAACCTTCAGGCTGTTCTTGGGATCGGCGTTCTTGTTGATGAGCCGCTGATAGATGTCGCGGTTGGAGACCGCGGAAGCCCCCAGCGCGGCGGTGGACGCCGTCGAAATCGAGGCGGCCGCCGCGGAGATGACAATCAGGGAGCCGATGACCGCGGCGAAGGTACTGGCAATATAGCCGTAGGAACCAGTCGGCGGCACCGTGCCGCCGTTGAGGGTCAGCTTGTCCGGGTAAAAGGCGCCCATATAGCCGCCGACCATGACCAGGGGGATGATGAAGACAACGATGAGGATGATGGCGGCGTAGATGAAGGAGTTGCGGGCCACCTTCTCATTGCGGCAGTTGGCGATCTTCATCCAGTAGTAATTGTTGCCCCAGACCAGCGCGGCGGCGAAGAGGATGATGATGTTGAGCACGGAGGGGTAGGTCAGTTTCGCCCCGGGTAACTGGCCCAGGAAGCCGGTCGTCATGAAGTCGGCCGGCGCCCCCTTGGGCAGCCAGTTTGCCTTGATGGCATCCATCCAGCCGAAGCGGCCGGCCAGCAGGAAGAAGGCCGTAGGAACCAGGACCACGCCGATAAGCACCTGGAAGAAGTCCGTCAGGGTGGTCGCCCAGAGGCCGGAGATGAAGGTAAAGATAATAATGACCGCGAAGAAGATGGCCGTGACCAGCAGGGTATCCCAGCCGGTGAAGGCGGCAACGTTCTGCACGGCGGAGACCACGTTGTTGGCCAGGATGCCGCACATACCCAGCACCGAGGTGATGGCGACGACGGAGCGGGTCTTGCCGTCAAAGCGCATCTCCAGATACTCCGGCAAGGTCTGCGCGCCACTGCGGCGGATGAACTTGGAATAGAGAATGGCAAACAGCGCCAGCCCCAGGATGGCGTAGATACCGCCCCAGATCATGCCGCCCCAGAAACCGTAGTTGACCGTAAAACCCGGCGCCAGCGCGATGGTCGTGCCGGCAAAGCCGATGGCGCAGACGCCCACGGTGTTGATGAAGGTAGAAATCTCGCGCCCCGCGATGACAAAGTCCGAAGACTCGCGCACCCATTTCTTGCTGATGAAACCGGCGCTGATGAGCATGCCCAGGAAAATCGCGAAGATGATGATGAAGACCGTTTCCGTTGACATTGGCTTCGCCTCCCTCAGTTTGATTTATTTAGGACGTTTGACCGGTTATTCCATGATGGCGACCGCGCGGCACCATCCGGCGCTGGCGGCCTTGATCTTAACCGGCAGGCAGATAACCTGGTAGCCGGTTACGGGCAGCTGGTCAAGGTTGCATAGTTTTTCCATGTGGCAATACGCCTTTTCACGCCCGACGCGGTGGCCTTCCCAGATGATGGACGGGTCGCGGTCGCGCTCAAACTCGTCCGCCTCAATGGCCAGGGGCACGTCCCAACTCCAGGCGTCGGTGCCGACGACTTTCACCCCGTGGTCGATGATCCAGTGGGTGGCCTCCGCGCTCATGCCGGCGCCGGAAAGGAGATACTCCTTCGTGCCCCACTTTTTGGACGCGCCGGTTTCCAACAGAACAATATCGCCTTCCTTCAGGGTGTACTTGACCTTCCTGAAATACTCCTCCAGGTCCTTCGCCATAATCTTATAGCCGTCCGGCTTGTCGGTCATGTCGATCTTGACGCCGTTGCCGATGCACCACTCCAGGGGAATCTGGTCGATGGTCGCCGCCGGCTCGCCGTTGTTCTGGGTGGGGTAAAAATGGTAGGGCGCGTCCAGGTGGGTGCCGGAATGGGTGGTCAGGGTGATGTTTTCCAGCGCCCAGCCGTTGCCTTCCGGCAGGTCGTCCACGGTGATGAGGTTCTTGAAGTAGGTCGTCATCATCTGGGCGGTGCCCTTGTGGGTGAGGTATTCGATTTTGGGAATCTGCGGGGGCGGGTCGCTGGGCAGGTCGTTCTCGATGGCGATGGACAGGTCGATGATTTTTTTCATATTACGCTCCTCTCTTCCTTGGGTCTGGCAAACATGCGGACTGATTTTGCATGTGCCGGCGGTTTGCCCGGCTGCATTTTCGCGATAGCGGTGAACGCTTACCCTCCCTTCGTCAGAATCAGGGTACCGCGCGGGTCAGGCGTAGTCGTACCATCCTTTCCCTGACTTTCGGCCAAACGCCCCGGCTTCCACCTTTTCCCGCAGGAGGTCGTACCCGGACGGTTTGACGCCGCTTTGCTCGAACTGGCGCTTGAGTACCAGAAAATAAAAGTCCAGCCCGACCAGGTCCATCAGGCGGAAGGGACCCATCGGATGGTTGAGCCCCTTCTCGATCGCGGTGTCGATGTCCTCCATGGAGGCGTAGCTGCCCTCATAGAGGTAAAGCCCTTCCTGGAAGATGGCCTTGGAAATCCGGTTGACGATGAAGCCGTCGATTTCTTTCTTGACCAGGGTGGGGCTTTTCCCCGACTCCCGGCTGAACGCCATGAGGGCGTCCGCCGTTTCGGGGGAGGTGTGCTCCCCCACGACGATTTCGATAAGTTCCATCACCAGGGCGGGGTTAAAGTAGTGCAGGTTGGCCAGGCGCCCGGGGTTGCTGACGTCGTTCTTAAAGAGGGAAGAGGGGAAGTAGCTGGAATTGGTCGCGATGAGGCAGTTCCTGCCGACCATCCGGTCAACTTCCCGGAGAATCTTTCGCTTGGCGTCCTCGTCCTCTATCACCGTTTCAATCACCAGGTCCGCCCCCTCCAGCGCCTTTGCCAAATCCGGCTCGAAACGCAGGCGGGACACGATGCCCTCTGCTTCCCCGGCGGTCATTTTCCCTTTTTCAACGCGGCCCTTCAGGTAGGCAGATGCCCAGGACTCCGCGTCGTTCAGGGATTTCGGGAAGGTGTCCGTCAGCCGGACCTTAAAACCGTGTTTTGCTGTGTTCAGGGCAATCTGGCGTCCCATCAGCCCGCTTCCGACGACGCCGACCGACCGGATTCCGCTATTTTCTATCACTTCGTCTCCTTAACCTTAACCGAAGGAATGGCGGTTGATAATCCAGCAGTCGTGCCCCGTCAGGTACCACCGGGGCTCGAAGGCTTCCGCGAGCACCTTGAGCTTGTTGAAGCTGTCAAAGGCGGCATAATGGTCGTAGATGACGCTGTTGAACAGGTAGGGCATCAGCTTGTCCGGCGCGGGCGTAATGGCGATGACCTCCCCGCCCATCAGCTCCATCCTATCCGTCTTGGGAAAGAGGCTGATGGCTAAGTGGGGAATGTCGCCGGTGATGACGTAGCGGCCTTCCCGGGTAGGCACCACGATGGCCATGGAGCCGGAGGTGTGGCCCGGGAGCTTGTACAGCTCCAGCCCGTTGGGCAGGCGGACGTCCCCGTCGAACATGAACACGTTCTTCAGTTTGGCCAGGTCCCCCGGCGTCCGGGGATCATAGTCCTCCCGGATTTTCTGGGTGGGGAGAGGGTTGAGGAGGTTGGCGTACTCGTCTTTCTGGAAGTAAGTCTTCGCCTCCGGGAACAGAAAGGCGCAGCCGGCGTGGTCGTTGTGCAGGTGGGTGTAGAACACGCTACCCACGTCCGCGGGGGTCAGCCCCTCTTTGGCCAGGGATTCCAGCACGTATTTGCTGCCGCCCTCCGCGGGACACCCGCCCCAGGCCTTGCCGTCGATGATATGATCCTCGTGGATGCCCGCGTCGACGACCACGTTCTCCTTGCCGTTCTGCAGCAGGTAGCCGGTGTAGGGAAAGTCGATGAGCAGATCCGGGTCCAGCCCGGCGGCCAGGTTGCCCTTGGGCACGGTGATTTTGCCATAGTAGAGGGCTTTGATGGTCCAATCCGACATATGCATCCCCTTTCGTGTATTAATCTGCCATGGATGCGGGAAAGATACTCCATTATCTCGCGATTGTCAAATGATATTGGAGAAAAACAGGCTATGCATATGCATTTTGCGATATTTGGTTTGCCTTTTGGATGGCGCCATCTATTTCGCGACAACGTTGGCTATATGCGAACTATAATCATATAACAACCCACTGCACGCAACTCTTTATTCCCGGAACCAGTTCGGTCAGCGGCCTTTGGGAGCGCAACGGATGTCATGCCCTCAGGCCTCGCGCTCCGGCCAGTGCAGCCATTGCGGTTCGATGGATTCGTAAAGGCCGGTTTTTGCCAAGGCGGGCTTTAAAGCCATGTAGACCAGGGGCGCAATCAGCACCGCGAGAACCGCGTTGACGGTGGAGGACAGCGCGCGGGCCGGCACAACGACCGGCAGCAGCGCGGGGTTGAAGGCGAGCGCGTAGAGGTTGGTCTTTATGAGGAAGAGCGCGACATATAGGAAGGCACCGGTAGCCGCGCCCAGATAGGCGAGGGCGTGCCGGGAAATCCTGTTCCCGCGGTCGTTGACGATGACGCCGCAGACCAGCGCCAGCATGCCTTTGTTCAGGAACGTGACAACGGACTCCAGGACGGGCGGCACCGCGCCCCCGGATACCGGATCTGAGAAACCGTATACGATATCAAAGATTGCGGAACCCAACCCGCTGGCCAGCGCGCCCAAGGGGCCGCCGAAGAGCATGCCGGAGAGCAGCGCGATGCTGTTGCCCAGGTGGATGCGGGACGTGCCCACCGGAATGCTGAGGAAATTGGAGACGAACGCGGCGGCAGCCATCACGCCGATAAAGGCGACCAGTCGCGCGGGGTTTCTTCTCGTCCGGGTCATTGCTCCAGCCTCCCTGTCAATACTTGCTGCCGATATTCTACCCGGTTCTGGCCTTCCCGCAAGTGCCAGTTTGTTATAAAATGACCATACCAGTTTTCACGCGGAGCGCATCGGTACCCGGGATACCAGCCAAATGCCGGCGTGCGGAAAAGCTGCAGGGTGCGAATCCAGCGCTGGCAGCGCTTTGTTTTCCAGCCTCGCTGCTTATACCCGGACTGGGAGTAGAGGCTGATCAGGCATCGAAAGGGCGATTAAAATGAAGGAACTGACGTTTGCGCTGGTACGGGGCGGTGATCTCCCGCTGTCCGAGCAGCTCTACCGTGCTATTGCGCGCGAAATCACGTTAGGAAATCTCCTTAGCGGTGAACGGCTGCCCTCTCGCCGCGCGCTGAGCCGCCACCTGGGCATCAGCCAGCAGACGGCGCTCGCCGCCCTGGAACTGCTGAAGGAGGAAGGGTACGTCCGCGCCAGCCCCCGCAGCGGATACTACGTCGAATGCGTCGCGACGCTACCGGATGCCGGGACGCCGGAACCGCTGGAGATGCCGGAACCGGAACAGGCGCCGCTTTTCGACTTTTCCCCACAGGGCGCTGACGTCGCGCTGTTCCCCCGCAAAGCCTGGTCACAGCTGGTGCGCGAGGCGCTGTCTGAAAGCCGGGACTGGCATCATAAGGGCGACGCGAAGGGAGAAGTGAGCCTGCGGACCGCGCTGCGCGACTTCCTGTACCAGTACCGCGGCGTCCGAAGCCGGCTCCGGGACCTCGTAATCGGTTCGGGGGTTGACCATCTGCTGGGTGTGGTCGCCAGTCTACTGCCGGCAGGCAGCGCCGTCGCCTGCGAGGATCCGGGGTATCCGGAGGCCGGAAAAGCCTTCGCGCGTACAGGCCATACCGTCGTTCCCTGCCCCATGGACGCGCAGGGCATCCACCCGATGGAGCTGCGGCGCGCAGGCGCTAACCTGGCTTACCTGACGCCGGCCCACCAGTTTCCCACGGGCGTCAGCATGCCGGCCGGCCGCCGGGCAGAGCTGCTGCGGTGGGCGCAGGATGGCGCGGAGCGGTGGCTGGTGGAGGATGACTATGACAGCGAGTTCCGATACAGTAGCCGGCCGCTTCCGGCAATGCAGGGGATGGGCGGCGGCGAGAGGACGGTGTATATCGGCACCTTCTCCCGTTCTCTGGCTCCCGGCCTCCGCGTCGCCTATATGGTGCTTCCGCCGGAGATGACGTTCAGGTATGAGCAGGCTGGCCTCCGCAGCGGAGATGCCGTCTCCCGATTTGAGCAGCAGGCTATGGCTGCGCTGTTGACGCAGGGCGTATACGCCCGCCACCTGCGGCGGGCTGCGGGCGTCTATTCCAAGAGATGCCAGGCCTTATGCGCGCTGCTGTCTGAAATCCCGGGAAGCTGGCTGACCGGCCAGCACGCCGGACTGCATTTTCTATTTGGAATCCATGGGAAAAGCGAGGAGGAACTGGTGCAGGCGGCAGCCGGCGCAGGTATTCCCCTGAGGGGTTTATCGTCCTATGCCCTGAGAACAAAGGCGCAGTCCGCGCTGGTGCTCGGATTCGCAGGGCTGCCGGACGAAAAGCTGGCACAGGCTGTTCATGCGCTGCGGACTGCCTGGAACCTGTGAATTGTCAGAGGTTCCCCAGATACACGAACCGGAGCGACCCGCGCGCGACCTGCGCAAGCCGTTTCAGGGCGTCCGGATCGGTTGCGGGGTATCCCTGCGCCTGGTGGCGCGGGAAAAAGCGGCTCAGGTGCAGCGGGATGTCCGGGCGGAGGGAAGCCAGCCAGGAAGACAGCGCGGCGATTTCTTCCTCACCGTCGTTTTCCCCCGGCACCACCAGCGTGGTGACCTCCACGTGGGAGACCGCGGCGGCAGCCGCGATAAACACCTTGACGATCTCCAGATCGCCCCCCAGGCGCCGGTACCAGCCCCGCGTAAATCCCTTCAGGTCGATATTGAACGCATCTATTTTTTCAAGCAGACCGTCCAGCGCGTTAAGGCAGAAACAGCCGTTGGTGACAAGGACGGTTTTCATACCCCGCGGACGCAGCAGGTCAATGCAGTCCGAGATGAACTCCGGGTTGAGCAGCGGCTCGTTGTAGGTGAAAGCCAGGCCGATGTTATCGCTGGGTTTCAGGCTTTCGGCCAGGATGACCAGTTCCCCCGGCGCCATCTGATGGGTGACGGTCTCCTCCCCGGCAAAGGAAATGCCCGCGTTCTGGCAGAAAAAGCAGGACATGTTGCATCCGAAACTCCCCGCGGACAGAATCCTGCTGCCTGGAAAAAACCGTGCCAGCGGCTTTTTTTCAACCGGATCCAGGGCAAGGCTGGTCAATTTGCCATAGGCTTTGGGCAGAATCATCCCATCCCGGCAGAAGCGCGCGCGGCAAAAGCCGGTTTGGCCTTCCTCCAACCTGCAATGACGGGGGCACAGGCCGCACCGCGTCATGTGTGCCGCGTAACGCGGAAGCGCTCCAGCCGGACTGACTCGCGGGGAAGGATGCCCGCCTTCCGGCGTGCGATGGCGACTTGCTGCTGCGCCGTGTCCACACCCTCCAGATCCGGCAGCAGCAACCCGCGCCGGACGCCGCGGGACACAATGACGCCAAAAACCTTCGGATCCAGCTGGTCGATGGTTTCAATGGTTTCCGGCGTGCCCAGCACATCCACCGAACAATCCAGTTCTAGGAGCTCCTCCGCGCGGATCGGATCAAAGCGCGGGTCGCGTGCCGCCGCGCTGACGGCATTCTGGATGATTTCGTCCGCCAGGCAGGGTTCCATCGGATGAATGGTGCCGATACAGCCGCGCAACGCGCCGGCCTTATGGAGGGTGACGAAGCAGCCGGCCTTCACCCGGGTCAGTTCATCGGGCAGGCCCTCGGGACGCTTCAGCACCTGTCCCGTGCGGATGAAATGCGTAAACGAAGCCACGGCGAGCCGCACGTGGACGGACTGTTCCAGAAATTGGCTCATTTCCACTCCTCCTCCCTGAGAAACGCCCGCCCCGGTTCCGCCTCCCCGGGCAGAAAGGTGGCAACGCCGTATCCAACGCCCGTCACCCCCTGGTAGGAAAGCGTCTCAGCCCTCACCGACCTGCCGTCTAGCGCCCCGGCCATAATAAGCAGGCTTCGCTGGCCGCATTCCCCCGCCCGGGTGCAGAAATCCTCCGGCAAGGCCAGCAACTCCGAAAAGGCCGCACGACCCATGATTTCCATGACCTTCCGGTCATACTCCGGCCCTTCGGCACGGAAGCCATACGGGCCGTTCGCACGCAAATAATGGGACAGGTCGCCGCTGGCCACCACTGCGACGCGCTTGTCGAGGCTGATGGCCGCGTCGCGGATGCATTGCCCCAATCGGTAGTGGTCTGGAAAAGAAAGGCCGGACAGGCCTAAGCGCAGGAACCGGCAAGGCCAGGGGGTGCCCATCGCCTGGCGAAGAAAGTACAACGGCACCATGAAGCCGTGATCCAGCGCTTTGTCCCGCTCGCCATCCGTGCCGGCGGGCAGCCCGCGGTCACGTGCGAAGGCCAGGATTTCGTCGCGCAGCTCCGGGTCATAGGAAACCTCAAAGCGGATTCCCGGCGCGCCGAAACGGCCGAAATTGCCCTTCGCGCCGTCGCCCGGCGAGAAATGGAGATAATCCGCGTACATGACGCTGTGCGGGGTGACGACGACCAGCGTGTCCGGACGAAGGCCCGCAAGCAAGCCGGACGCCTCGTGATACGCGGCCGTGGTCTGTGCAATTTCCTGCTCGCCGCCGCGGCCAATTTCCGGCACGATCAGCGGCGGATGCGGCACCATGGCCGCGCCGACGACGGGCATCGCATTCACCTCTCTTTGCCCTGAGTATACCATATGCCTGGCTCCGTTGACCCCGCCAGGCTTCCCCGCTATACTCCTGCCGGAGGCATCCATGGGAAATCAAGAAAAACGGGCCGTCCCCCCGGCGGCGGGGCGACGTCTGCTAAACCAGGCGCGCTGCCTGGTTTTGACGGACCGGCACGCGCTGTACGTCTGCGCCCAATCTTCCGCTTCCCGGGAAACAGCGCGCATCATCCTGGCTGATTGGGCGGAAGGGTATCTGCACGCGGCGCTCCGCCGGAGCGGGGAAACCGGCTTCAGCACCGGCGGCTCCTTCCGACAAGTCAGCGTTTCCCTCGGAGATATGGCTTTTTCATTCCGGGTCGGACCTGAGAGTGGGGAAGCCTACGGACACGCGTATGGATTTGGAAGCGCGGACGGACCTATGCTGTTTGACGTCGTTCTGGCGCGCCCGCAGGTGGGCGGCTCGCACGTAAAGGAGCCGGTTTCCCAGTATCCGGCAGATAGCCGGGAGTGGGAGCGGCTGGCAGGGCTGGCCGGAGAGGGCCGCGCCATTTCCAGGGGGCGTGAATACCTCTTTCCCCCCGCCAGCTCCTTGGGCATGATGGAATATGGCGCGAAGACCGCGCCAGGTGGAAACCGCGTGACGCGTCTTGACGCAGCCGGCTGGCTGGGTGGGGAAGCCGTATGGCTGAGTGTGCGGGCAAATGCCGCGGAGCCGGAAAACCAGCCGCATAACGCCCTGTTTCGGAACGGTATCCTCCGGCGGATCGGCGCCGTATCCCTGAAGGAGCAGGATGGAACGAAGGCAAAAGGGGCAGCGCCCTGGAGCATCCGGGACGCGGAGGGACAGCTGGCGCTGGCGTTCACGCCCCTGTTGGAATACCGCGAAAAACCGAAGCTGTTCGGCATAAAGCCCCCCTTCAGGCTGTTGTTTGGCACCTTGTCCGGCAGTCTCGGGACGGAAAGCCGGGATTCCCAGCCTCTCAGCACGTTGAGCGGCTGCCTGGTGATAGGATAAAAGCAGGGGGGCGCCTGCATGAAAGGCGCCCCCTGTCTCGTCTATTCAATAGGATACCGCCGAAACCGGCTTATCCTTCCTTGGAACGCCGGGCGCGCCGGGAAAAGGCGCATCCGCAGTAGTCCTGGCGATATAGGCCGTGTTCCCGGCTGATTTCAAGGGAGCGCAAGTATCCATCCCGTTTCTTGAAGTCGCTGGGCAGGAAGGGAACACCCGCGTTTCGCCCGGCCTCCCCGCCCAGACGGTTTAGCAGGGCGGCGTCCTTGCGGGGACTGACGGTAAGGGTGGTGGTGAAGAAACCGCATTCCATGTCCCTGGCCGCGCGGGCGGAACGGCCAAGGCGCAGGGCAAAGCAGGCGACGCACCGCGCGCCGCCCTCCAGTTCCCCCTCAAGGCCGCGCACGGCTTTCATGAAAGCATCGGCGTCGTAGGGGGCGACAACAACCTTCTCCGCCCAACCGGTAGCGAGAACCAGGCGCTCTGCCTCCGATGCCCGGCGGTCAAACTCCTGCCGGCTGTCCAGGTTGGGGTTGTCAAAGTAGACGATTACCCGGAAAACCGCCGACAGGCACTCCAGGACCGGCCCGGAACAAGGCGCGCAGCAAACATGGAGCAGGAGTTTGGGTCGTTCGCTTTCCTCAGCAAGCAGCCCACGGACAATCTCCCGCATCTGCCGGTCGAAACCCCCGGATTGGCGCACCTTCCACCTCCGCTGCCTTTGCACCATTATAGCATGGCGATTAGCCGATGTTTCGCCGGTTATAATGAGAGCAGGAATTCCAGACTCCCCGAATGAACGTTATGAGGTGACCAATGACGAAAATGTACCTGAAGAAAATCGCCGCGGCGCTGCTGGCGCTGATGCTGCTGGCCGGCATTCCCGCCATCCCGGTTTCGGCGGACGGCGGCGCGCTGGTCGGCGAAGTCACAGTGACGCACAGCCGGAACGTCAACCTGCGCAGCGGCGGAAGCATATCCTACCCCATCATCGGCTCCGCCAGCCCGGGCCAACTGTTCCAGACCACAGGCCAGGTCGCCGGCGGATGGTATGAAATCCTGATGCCAGATGGTTCCTTTGCCTACATCAGCAACACCCTGGTTTATTACTTCCCCTACCAGACGCCGATTCCGCTGGGCTCCCAGTTCACGGTGCCGGTCTACTACCGGACGACCCAGGGGCAGACGCTCAAGACCGTTTTCGCGCCGCTGCGCGCCGGACAGAACCTCATCACGGCGGACGACACCCAGGTACCCGGATACCGCCTGATCAGCGCGCGCAGCGTGTACGTGACACTGGGCAGCAACGGTCAGCCCGTCCCCAGCGGCGTCATCTTCACCTACGAGCCCGGTTACCTGCAGCCTACGACGCCGCCGGTCATGGCCGCCACGGTGCCGGTCAATTACCGCAACGTGTTCAACCAGGTGCTGGCGACCGAGACCCGGACGCTGACCCCCGGCGCCCACCTTGTGCGCGCCGACTTGTCCAAGGTTCCCGCTGGCTACTATCTGTCCGGCGCGACGGACGCCGTGGTGTTCGTTTCCACCATCGGAACAGCCGCGCCCAGCTCGGTCAATTTCATCCTCAGCCAGTCCTCCGCCGCGACGCCGCGGCCAACCAGCGCCGTGGTCAGCATCAGCTACCGGGATGAACTGGGCAGCGTACTGTATACCACTTCCCAAACCGTCCCCCCCGGCTACGCGACCATCACCGCCAACGACGGCTTCGTGCCCGCGGGCATGACCCTCACATCCTCCCGCAACGTCATGGTGTTTGTCAGCGACCAGGGAATCAGCTACCCCAGCGGCGTTATCTTCACCTACAAGCGGCCGTCCCAGGCCAACGTGCAGGTTGTCTACGCGGACGCCGCGGGACGTCCGCTGTATTCCGAAACCAGAACCCTCTCCCAGGGAACGCACACCGTCATCGCCGACGACGGCAAGGTGCCGCGTGGCTACGTGCTGCAAAGCGCGCGCAGCGTGACCGTCAACGTCTATTCCGGCGGCTACGCGACCCCAGGCCAGGTGCTGTTTACCTACGCGGTGCCGGTCAACGTGTCCATCGGCATCGAGTACAGGGATACGGACGGGCGCACCCTCTATAGCGAAAGCCGCACCTTCTCCACAGGCACTTACACCATTTCCGCCGATGACAGCCGCGTTCCCAGCGGCTATACCCTGCAGGGCGCCCGCAGCGCGCAGGTAACGGTGTACTCCAACGGCACCGCGTCCCAGTACCGCGTGGTATTCCTTTATACCAAACCGGTCAGCGCAAACGTCAGCATCCGCTATGAGGACGTATACGGCAATGCGCTGTTTACCGAAACGCGCACCCTCCCCCAGGGTACCCATACCATCAGCGCCAACGACGGCCGGGCACCCGCGGGCTATATGCTGGTCAGCCAGCGCAGCGTGCAGGTGATCGTGTACAGCAACGGCGGGATTTCGCCCAGCCAGGTCACGTTCACCTATGCCCCTCCAGGACCGCCGGTTTCGGTGAACGTGCCGGTCATCTACCGGGCGAAGAACGGCGCCATCCTGTATCAGACCACGGTGACAGCCACCTCCGGCAAACCGCTGAAGGTCACTGCGTACCCGTCTCACGTGCCCGGCTATACGCTGATCAGCGCCTCTCCGATTACCGTGACAGTCACCCCCGACGGCGCGGCAAACCCCTCCCAGGTCGTATTCACCTTCCGGGGCAGCGCGCCGCCTCCCGGCCCCGCCGTTACGGTGAACGTCCCCGTTTACTACAAGGAAGAGAACGGCGCAACGCTGTTCCAGACGGAAATCTCGGTCTCCTCCGACAAACCGGTCGAGGTCAAGGCTTACGGCTCCTACGTGCCCGCGGGATACGCGCTCATCAGCCGCTCCCCCATCACCGTGACCGCTTACCCGGACGGAACCACCAAACCCAGCCACGTGGTGTTCACGTACCGGGCGCCCGGCCCCGGCCCCAAGCCGCAGCCTGGCGGAGATATCCCGATTCTGCCCGCTTACCAAAGTTTCTCGTACACCGGGAAGGCCGTCGCGGTGTACACCGGCCCCGGCACCAAGTACCTGCGGGCCAACAGCGGCAAGGCCAACCTGGGTGGCGGCCGTGTGCGGGTATGGGGCCTAGACGGCAACTGGGCGCTCATCGGCTACGGGCTGAGCAACAACCTTTACCGCGTAGGATACGTTCCCAAGAGCGTCATCCCCGCCAACCTGCAAGTTCCACAGCTCGTCTTTGCGAGGCGTCAGGGCACCATCGTGTCCAAGGCTTCGCTGACGGACGACCCGATTGTCAATCCCACCTGGCTGTTTGAAATCCCGGTGGGCACCAAGGTCACGATCCTGGCCTATGAGAACTGGAAGGATCACTGGGCTTACATCGAGACGGTGTACAACGGCAAGCCGGTCCGCGGCTTCATCAACAAGATCAGGGTCAGGGCCAACTGAGGCCTGACA
>JAPXQZ010000020.1:0-13955 GCA_033813835.1 Clostridia bacterium
CCTCCTCCGAAAACTGAACCCGCGGAACTTCATTGAGTTTTCTTCGCCCGTGACGCTGGGGTTCGCGCTGGCCTCCCTGTTGGTGCTGGCGCTGCACCGCCTGACCGGCGGCGCCTCCACGCGGGCACTGTTTGCCGTGTACCGCTCCCCGCTCTCCGACCCGCTGTTTTACCCGCGGCTGTTGCTGCACGTGCTGGGGCACAGCGGGTTTTCGCACTACGCGGCCAATATGGGCCTGCTGTTGGTGCTGGGGCCGCCGGCGGAAAAGCGCTTCGGTTCCCGCGCCTTCCTGCTGTTCATCGCGCTGACCGCCCTGGTGACGGGCGCCTTCCACCTGCTGCTCTCGCCCCAGGGCATGGCGCTGGGCGCCAGCGGGGTGGTGTTCATGCTCATCCTGCTCTCCGCCGCCTCCGGCCGGGAGACGGGCAAGCTGCCCCTGACCCTGCTGCTGGTCGCCGCGATTTACCTGGGGCGGGAAATCGCCGACGGCCTGTTCCGGAAGGACGGCATATCCCAGCTCATCCACGTCATCGGCGGCCTGTGCGGCGCGCTCATCGGGCTGGTGTACGGCAGGAAACGGCAATAGGGAAGCAAATCCGGCCGTTCAGGATTGCGCGGGGTTTGCCCCGCGCTTTCATTCCGAAGGATTGCTGAAAGAATGAACCAACGCTGCCTGACGGGCGACTACATAGGTGAAAGGAGGCGGACATGCCGGAAACGGACCTGGCCCGCGCCCGCGATGGGGACCCCGCCGCCTTTGAGCGCCTGGTCACCCCGCTGCTTCCCGGCTTGTTCGGCTTTATCCGCAGGCGCCTGGGGCAGGGGGCGGAGGATGCCTACCAGGAGACGCTGCTGGCCGCCTGGCGCGCCGTCGGGGGTTTTTCCGGGCAGTCCTCGCTGAAAACCTGGCTGTACGTCATCGCCGGCTACAAGTGCGCGGACGCGCTGCGGAAAATGAGCCGTGAGCCGGGGACGGAGGAGGCGGGGGACGCGCTGGCGGAGGAACCCTTTGAGGAAAGAAGCCTGGAGCGCATGGACCTGAAGGCCGCCCTGGCGGCGCTGAAACCGGAGGACCAAAGCCTGCTCTACCTGGTCTACGCGCAGGGATTCAGCCTGAGAGAAGCGGCCGGCAGCCTGGGCATCCCGGAGGGCACGGCCAAAAGCAGGCTGCACACCCTGCGCAAACGGCTGAAAAACAGCCTGGGAGGTGGGATGGATGAACCTTGAACGGCTGGCGGAGCTGCTGCCGCGCTACATCGCGAGCCGGCTGCCGGAGGAGGAGATGCTGGCTGTCAGCCGCGCGCTGGCGGACACGCCGGGGGCGCTAAACGAGCTGCGCTTCGCTCTGGCGCTCCGGGCGGCGGAGCAGGCCGAAGCAGAAACCCCGCCACCCTTCCCAAGGGCGGTATACGAAACGGCAGGCGCGTCCGGCCTGTTTCCCAAACCCCTCTCGGACGGCCTGGGCCTGCTGCGCGACGCCCTGGGCGTGACGGCCGTCGCCGTCCGGATGACGTTCGGATTCTTGTAACGAGACCAAAGGAGGAAACCATGGAAGAACTGGAAAAGAAGCAGAAAAGCGACGCGCAGGAGAGCGCGGAGGCGGTCGGCGGCATGCTGGAGGCAGTGGGAGACAAGGTGCCCCGGCTCATCAAGAACGTGATGAACAGCCTGTACTCCCAGGAGGTGGGGGCCGGCATGGGAAAGGCGGTTGGCGCCTATTACAGGGAGCTGATCGAGGCCGGCATTCCCCAGGAGGCGGCGCTGGAGATGGCCAAGGGCTTCTCCTTTTCCCTCAAGGACATGAACTTCCAGGGCCAGGGCCAGAGAAACCGGAAGCGGGGCGACGGCAAGGGGTTCACCTTCCGCTACGGCGCGGACGGCGAAGAGGAATGAGCCCCGCGTGATGGGCATCCGTCTGAGGAGGGTCGCCAGCGTGCTGCACGCCGCCTATCAGGCGCTGCGCCTGGCGGGCCGTGTGCCGGGCCTGATGTTCTCTGCCGCCACGCGGTACCGGGCGTTTGAGGGCGCCTACGTCCGGTCTGCCGGAGAAGAGGGCATGCCTGCGCCGCTGGCAAAGGAACTGGTCCGCGCGATGCGGCCGGGGAACCTGTGGAAAGACTGGCGTGGCAGCAAAAGTCCAGTGACCGCGCCCCCCGACCCCATTAACGACAGAGACATCGCTTGGCAGCCAGCCCAACCGGCGCGGAGGCGACACGGCGGCTGACGTGAAGAAAAAATCGAAAGCCCGGAGGGAGACTTCCGGGCTTTCACGGCTCCTTTGGACGTATCCACGGAAACCGGGGGAGGAGGACAGATTGTCCGCGCCTTACTCCCCCGGTTTTATCTCATGGTCGAACAAGGTGCCGGACAGCCGCAGGGCCACCTCACCCAGCGCGTCGCAGCGCAGGCTGAAGGCGCGCCCCGAAAGGCCGAAGGACAGATCCACCGGGTTGCCGGGCAGCAGCTCGCGGTGGTAGGACACCTTCAGGGTGTGGACCGGCGTCTTGTCAATGGGCGCCTCCTCGCCCAGGAAGCACAGCGCCCAGTCGGCGGCGCGGGTGTTGTTGACGTGCCCATTCTGGTCAATATCGGTATACAGCGGCTTCCAGGTGACGCCGCGCCGCAGCCCGCCCGCGACCTCCTCCGCCGCGCCGGGGTTGTGAAGGGGCAGGGCCAGGTCGCCGGTGTCCGGCATCAGCGCGGTCACGGGCGGGTATTCCGGCAGCATCTGCCGGGTGGTCACGTCGGCCAGCACCCAGTAGCTGCTGCCCCGGGCCAGCGGGCGGCCCCGCGCATCCTCGATGAGGTAGTACCGGGGGAAGATGCCCCGCCGCGGCCGCCCGGGGAAGGACTTGCCCACGACCGTCTGCGCAATCTCCGGGTAGCGGTCGATGACCATTTCGTGCCGGGTCAGGATCCACACCGCGTTGAACGCCAGGGTGTCCTTCCGCCCGCAGCCCAGCAGGATGGAATGCTCCCCCGCCAGCTCCTGCATGAGCACCATCACGCTGTTCATGCGCCAGAATCCGTGCCGGTCGCAGTCGGACGACAGGATCTTGTACGTCGTTTCAAGTTGCCGCATGCCGACCTCCGCTTCCTACTTTCGGTCGATAGGGAAAGGCCCCCTGCCATTATAGGCGGGGAGCCTTGAGGTGGACAAGGGATGCTTACTTGGCGTACTCGATGCTGCGGGTCTCGCGGATGACGTTCACACGGATCTGGCCGGGGAACTCCATCTCGTTCTCGATGCGCTTGGCGATTTCCTTGGCCATCACGCGCACGCCGTCGTCGTTGACGTCCTCGGGCTTGACCATGATGCGCACCTCGCGCCCGGACTGGATGGCGAAGCTCTTTTCAACGCCGGTGAAGGAGTTGGCGATTTCCTCCAGCTTGGTCAGCCGCTTGATGTAGTTTTCCAGCATCTCGCGCCGGGCGCCGGGCCGTGCGGCGGAGATGGCGTCGGCGGCCTGCACCAGCACGGCCTCGACAGACTGGGGTTCCACGTCGTTGTGGTGGGAAAGGATGGCGTGGATGACCTCGGGGCTTTCGCGGTACTTGCGCGCCGCCTCGCCGCCCAGCGCGGTGTGGGTGCCCTCCTGCTCCCGGTCGATGGCCTTGCCCAGGTCGTGCAGCAGCCCCGCGCGCTTGGCCAGTTGGACGTCGGCGCCGATTTCGGCGGCCATCAGCCCGGCCAGGTGGGCGACCTCGATGGAGTGCTTGAGCACGTTCTGCCCGTAGCTGGTGCGGTAGCGCATCCGGCCCAGCAGCTTGACCAATTCGGGGTGCATGCCGTGCTGTCCGGTCTCAAACACCGCCTGTTCGCCGGCTTCCTTGATGTGCTCGTCGATTTCCTTCTTGGCCTTCTCCACCATTTCCTCGATGCGCGCCGGATGGATGCGCCCGTCGGCCAGCAGCCGCTCAATCGCGATGCGCGCGGTCTCGCGCCGGACGGGGTCGAAGGCGGAGATGATGACCGCCTCGGGCGTGTCGTCGATGATGAGGTCCACGCCCGTGGCCTGCTCCAGCGCCCTGATGTTGCGGCCCTCGCGGCCGATGATGCGGCCCTTCATGTCGTCGTTGGGCAGGGAGATGACGGAGACCGTCGTTTCCGCCACGTGGTCGGAGGCGCACTTCTGGATAGCCAGGGCGATGATGTTGCGGGCTTTCTTGTTGCCCTCATCCCTGGCGTTCTGCTCGATGTCGCGCACCAGCGCGGCGGCGTCGTGGTAGGCTTCCTTCTCGACCCGGGCGATGATGGCCTGGGTGGCTTCGTCCGCCGTCAGCCCGGCGATGCGCTCCAGCTCCCCGGCCTGCTTTTTCTTCAGCGTCTCGGCTTCCTCCAAACGCTTTGTGATTTCCTCGGAGCGCTGGTTCATGCGCTCTTCGCGCTTCTCCAGGTTGTCCAGCTTCTTGTCCAGGGTTTCCTCGCGCTGGGCGACGCGGCGCTCGGCGCGCTGCTGCTCGGCGCGGCGGTCGTAGATTTCCTTGTCCAGCTCGCCCTTCAGGCGCAGCACCTCTTCCTTGGCTTCCAGGACGGTTTCCTTCTTCTTGTCTTCGGCCATGCGGGTGGCGTCGTCCAGCAGCTTCTTGGCGTACTGGTCCGCGCGCCCGATTTTCTTTTCCAGCGTGTTCTTGCAAAGGCTGAACCCGATGAGCGCGCCGATGGCGCACGCCGCGGCGGCGATCAGGATCCAGGCGATGGTCGGCATGGTTTCCTCCTCTTTCCGTACTCTCATACTCTATTTATTCATGTGTCCGGACGCACAAAAAGGCCGCGGGGGAACCCCGTACGGCCTTGGCGCTGTGATTGACAAGCAGCATGTTACAACTGTTCTTGCAAGTTGTATGTCGAAAGCGGGAAACCCCTTCCCCGCAAAAAACATCCTTCCTGTGTATCTAAACAGCATTCCGGGCGGAAGACCGCCTGCAAAGCCGGACAGCCGCATTTTAGCAAAGCGGTGCGAAACTTGTCAAGTTTCACAAAAATCCGTGAATTTTTCATGAATGTCCGGGCGCATTGCCCTGTTTCCCAGGGCGCCGGACAGCCGGGAACCCCTACAGCAGAACGATGCCGGCCGCCCGGCAGGCGGCGAGCGTCCCCTCGTCCCAGTAGGAGGACTGCACCTCCCCGATGTGGGCCTTGCCCATCAGCAGCATGCACATGCGGCTCTGGCCGATGCCCCCGCCCATGGAGGGGGGCAGCTCGCCCGCAAGCAGCGCGCGGTGGAAGGGCAGCGCCCGCCGGTCGTCGTAGCCGGAGAGCGAAAGCTGCCGGTCTAGGGACGCGGGGGACACCCGTATGCCCATGCTGGACAGTTCCATCGCGCAGCCCAGCAGCTCGTCCCAGAACAGGATGTCGCCGTTGAGCTCCCAGTCATCGTAGTCCGGCGCCCTGCCGTCGTGCGGAACGCCGGAGCGCAGGGCGCCCCCGATTTTCAGGAGGCCCACGGTGCGGTACTGGCGGGCGACGCGGTCCTCCCGCTGCTTGGGCGTCAGCTCCGGCCAGAGATCCTCCAGCTCCTGGGTGGTCACAAAGGTCATGTCATGCTTGAACTTCATCGGGAGCCGCGGGTACTTCCACCTGAGCAGGTCGTAGGTGCAGATGATGGCGGTCACGATGTTCTGCATCGCGTGCTTCAGGGTGTCCAGGGTGCGCTCCTCTTCCCGGATATGCTTCTCCCAGTCCCACTGGTCCACGTAGACGGAGTGCAGGTTGTCCAGCGTCTCGTCGCGCCGGATGGCGTTCATGTCGGCGTACAGGCCCTCGCCCACCGGGAAGTGATATTGCAGGAGCGCCTGGCGTTTCCACTTGGCCAGGGAGTGCACCACCTGCACCTGTTCGCCCCCGTCCTTCACGTCGAAGCTGACCGGGCGCTCCACCCCGCTCAGGTTGTCGTTCAGGCCGCTCCCGCCGGTCACGAACAGCGGCGCGGACACGCGCTTCAGGTTGAGTGCCTTTCCCAGAAAGCCCGAAAAGGTATCCTTGACCAAGGCGATGGCTTCCTGGGTCTCGTACAGGTTCAAGAGGGGGGCATAGCCCCGGGGGATGCGCAGCCTGTCCATTCCTGCCTCCGACGGGTTGATGGCTTAGTCTATTGGTATGGCCGCCCGCCTGTCAAAGGGGCGCCGGTCTTTTCCGTGTCCTTGCAGGAACGTGCGGCAAGAAAAAGGGAAGGGCCGACGGCCCTTCCCGGCGTTTCCGCGTACGTTCAGCGGGGGCCCTTCGGCTTATTCCCCATCCAGCAGCCGTTTTTCCCCGGTGATGGTCTTCAAGGGCGCAATGTCCTGGGTGGTCTCCAGCACGCCCAGGTACTCGCCCTGCCCGCCCCGCACCGCGAAATAACGGATATGGATGAGCCTTTCCTCCAGCTGAATCCAGAAATCCTCATGGTCCTTCTTCCCGGACCTGAAGTCGCCCACGATCTTCTCCACGATGTGCACGCTGGCCGGCGGGTGGCAATTGGACACGTTGCGGCCCAGCACCGACACGGTGCGGGGGAAGGCGCGCTCCTTCCCCTGGGAGAAGAAGCGCACGCGGTCGTCCTTGTCCACGAAGGTCATGTCCAGCGGCAGGGTGTTGAGCACGGCGGCCAGCTCTGCCGGGCTGAAATCCCCCGTGGGCAGCCGCACCGCGCCTTCCTTCCCCGTGCTGGCCGGCTGATCCGTTCCCCGCGCGGCGCCGGTGCCACGGAATGGCGGGGGCGCCTCCATCAGAAAAAAGCCGAACTCCGCGCTGTCCTGGGCAATCTGCCGCCACTCGTCCTCCTGCAGTTTTTCCAGCAGGATGGGCAGCAGGATGTTATCCTCCTTGAAAGCCATGTCCTCGGCCCGGACCAGCGCCTTTTCCAGCTGCGCGGTTTCCCCGCGCTCCAGGCCCATGAGAGCCGCCTTGATTTCGCCGCGGATTTCGTCGTCCACGCCCCACATCACCTTCGGCGGCGCGGTAACCCCATACTTCTCCATATAGGGGAACAGCAGGTTCTCCTTGATTTTATAGTGGCTGTCGATGCCGGAGAGCATCCCGGCCTTTTCCCGCAGCGCCCGGGCGGCTTCGGTCCCCTTCTGGCCGACAAGGCCGCGGATTTCTGAAATCAGCGCGCGCAGGGCGGCGTTGGCCGCCTTCAGCGTGTGGGCGGGATGCCCGGGCTCGTCCGTGCCCTGCGGTCCGCCGGCCGGCGCGACGCCCCCCTCTTCGAAAATGGAGGCGTGCACGTCACAGAGGCGCTGCACCTCCTCCACCTGCATGCCCTCGTTGATGAGCGCCTGCTCCGCCTGCGAGATTTCCTCCGCGGACACCTGGCCGAAGGTCCGCGCGAACTCTTCCTTCACCTGTTCGACCGTCTGCCCGCGGTGCAGCTTCCCGATGATGTCCTTCAGCTTGTTTTTCCGGTACTCCCGGTTGTTGATTTCCGCGCTCATGGCGCCCTCCTTATTGTCTGCCGCATTGCGCGGCCGTATTGAACGCAATCCCATTATACCCGCCGGCTTGATTTCCGCAGTCATATGCGGAATCGGCCGCAGTCCCGGGGGCGAACCGTACGTTCAGGATATCTTCAGACCCAGATAAGCCAGTCTTCAGGGGAAAAAGAAATATAACCCCATGCACACAGACCGCGGATCTGTTGCTGGAAATCGCGCGGGTCTTCCTGCGCCTGGGCGTGGTCGCCTTCGGCGGTCCCGCCGCGCATACGGCGATGATGGAGGAGGAGATCGTCAGCCGGCGAAAATGGCTGAGCCGGGAAAAGTTCCTGGACCTGATGGGCGCCACCTGCCTCATCCCCGGGCCCAACGCGACGGAACTGGCCATCCGCCTGGGTTATTCGCGCGGCGGGCTGTGGGGGCTGCTGCTGGCGGGCGCCTGCTTCATCCTGCCCGCCATGGCCATCGTGCCGATTTTCGCCGTACTCTACGTCCGCCGCGGGCAGGTGTCCGAGGTGGAGGGCGTGCTGTACGGCATCAAGCCCGTCATCATCGCCGTGGTGCTGCAGGCGCTGCTGCGCCTTGGCAAATCCGTCATTCGGGGCCGGCTGTTCACCATCCCGCTTTTTCCGCTGCCCCAGGCCGCCCTGCAGCCGCTGGCGGAACAAGCCCCCCACCTTTCGGCCCCCGGGCTGTTCTTCACCTTCCTGAAAATCGGTTCCGTCCTCTACGGCAGCGGATACGTGCCGCTGGCCTTCCTGGAAAGCGAGTTTGTCGCCCGCCAGGGCGTGCTGACCAGCCGGCAGCTGCTGGATGCCGTCGCGGTCGGGCAGTTCACCCCCGGCCCGGTCTTTACCACCGCCACCTTCGTCGGCTACCTGCTGGGAGGCTTTCCCGGCGCCTTTTTTTCCACCGCCGGCATCTTCCTGCCCGGTTTCCTGCTGGACTTCCTCTTGAACCCGCCCATTCCCCGGATGCGCGCGTCCCTGTGGTTCGGGGCTGCCCTGGACGGGGTCAACGCGGCGTCCCTGGCGCTGATGGCGGCCGTCAGTTTCAAGCTGGCACTGGCCTCCCTCGTCGACCCCGTGACCATCGTCCTGTTCGCAGCCGCCCTGCTCGTCCTGATGCGCACCAACATCAGCTCCTTCTGGCTTATCCTGCTGGGCGGGCTGGCGGGCTTCGCCGCGAAAAGCATCCTGTAGAACGGCCTGGGCATGCCGGTGGTTTTCGCCTCTTAAACCGCTGGCACAGATACCTGTTTCATTCGTTGTTTACTGGGGTTGAGGGGCTGAAGGCCCCTCATGGGGTGCGCGGGGCAAGCCCCGGCGGCCTTTCGTTTCCCGCCCTCCCCCTTTTTCCCTGCAGCCCTTGTTCTTTTCGTGTCCCCTGATGACCCGGCCGCGTTCCCGCGTGCTATACTGCGCCATCAAGGTTCTGGGGGTGTTTTTTTGTTTCTGCACGCGCTGAGGGCAGCCTTTCCCAAAACCCTGCCGGTGCTGGCGGGATACCTGTTCCTGGGGCTGGGGTTCGGCGTGCTGCTGTCCCGCGCGGAGTACGGGGCGGGCTGGGCATTGCTGATGAGCGCGGGGATTTTCGCCGGGGCGATGCAGTACGTCGCGGTGGACCTCTTTCTCGCCGGGGCGGGGGTCCTGGAATGCGCGGTGATGGCGCTGGCGGTCAACGCGCGCCACCTGTTCTATGGGCTGTCCATGGCGGGGCGGTACGCGGACACGGGGAAGATGAAGCCCTACCTGGCCTTTTCCCTGACGGATGAAACCTTTGCGCTGCTGAGCCTCACGGAGGCGCCGGAGGGGATTCCGGAGCGGTGGTACTACCTGTGCGTCTCCGCGCTGAATCACCTGTACTGGGTGCTGGGCAGCCTGTTGGGCGCCATGCTGGGCTTGCTGCCCTTCGACCTTTCGGGAATCGAGTTTTCGATGCCGGCGCTGTTCGTGGTGATGCTGGTGGAACAGTGGCGCAGAAAGCAGGCGCGCCTGCCGGTCCTCATCGGCATTTCCTGCGCGCTGCTGTGCCTGCTGCTGCTGGGGCCGGAGCGCTTTACCGTGCCCGCGATGCTGCTGGTCATCGGCGCGCTGTTCCTGTTCCGGCCGCGGCTGGAGACGGGAGAGGGGAAGGCTGCGGCGTGAGCATCCTGCCGGCCGTCCTGGCAATCGCGCTGGTGACCGCTGCGCTGCGGCTGCTGCCGGTGATGCTGCTGGGGAAGGGAGGCAAACCCCTGCCGCCCGCCGCCGCCTATTTGAGCCGCGTCATGCCCCCGGCCATCATCGGGTTCCTGGTCGTGTATGCCCTACGGGGAACCGGTGTGCTTTCCCCGCCCCACGGGCTGCCGGAGGCGGCGGGCGTCGCCGTCGCCGCCCTGCTGCAATACTGGAAACGAAACACGCTGCTGAGCGTGTTTGCCGCCACGGCCTGCTATATGGCGCTGATCCGCCTGCTGTAGCCGCCGCTGCCCTCATCGCAAAACCCGGCATCACGATGCCGTGTTTTGTATTGATGTCTCCTCCATTCCGGGGTTCGGGGAGGAACTCCCCGGGCAGGGGCCAGGGGATGCAATCCCCGGCGTTTCCCTTCTCGTCCTGCACACTTCAGCCCGCGGCGTCCCCCTCCATATCCGCCGCGCCTTTTTCCCACAGCCGCTTTTTCCACTCCCGCCCGGTCGGCGTCGCGGCCAGGCCGCCCTGGGCGGTTTCCCGCAGGGCGAGGGGCATGCCCAGGCCTACCTGGTAGAGGGCGAGGACCACTTCGTCCCAGGGCACGTAGCTTTCGACACCCGCCAGTGCCATTTCCGCCGCGGCCAGCGCGTTGGCGGCGCCGCCGGCGTTGCGCTTCACGCAGGGCACCTCCACCAGCCCGGCCAGGGGGTCGCAGACCAGGCCCAGCATGTTTTTCAGCGCCATCGCCATCGCGTGGGCGGACTGCGCGGGGCTGCCGCCGGCCAACTGCACCAGCGCGGCCGCGGCCATGGCGCTGGCGCTGCCGACCTCCGCCTGGCACCCGCCCGCGGCGCCGGAAATCATGGCGTTGTTGGCGATGACCAGGCCGAAGGCCCCGGCGCAGAAGAGCGCCATCACGGCCTCCTCCTCGCACTTGCCCAGCTTTTCCTGCGCCGCCAGCAGGACGCCCGGCAGCACGCCGCCGGAGCCCGCGGTGGGCGAGGCACAGATGACGCCCATGGCGGCGTTGACCTCGTTGGTGGCCAGCGCGTAGGCGATGGCTTTCAGGAAGGTGCCGTCCGTCAGCCCCCGGCCGGACAGGCGGTATTCCTCCACCTTCCGCGCGTTGCCGCCGGTCATGCCCGAATGGGAGGTCAGGCCGGTCAGCCCCCGGTTTGCCGCCTCGCGCATGACGGCGTACTGCCGCGCCATGGCGGCGTAGACCTCCTCCCGGCTTTTACCGCCTTCCGCGGCTTCCCGCCGCAGCATGACTTCCCCCAGGGAAGTCCCCGCTTCCTCCGCGGCGGCGACCAGTTCTCTGACGCTTCCGAACATCCCGCCCCTCCTATACGTCCAGCCGGACGATGCTGTGGATGTGCCGCTGGCCCTGGATGAGCCGGGTGACCTCCTCCGGCACCGCCTGGTCCGTCTCGATGACCATCAGCGCCTCGCGCCCCCGCTCCGTGCGGGAGACTTCCATGCGGCTGATGTTGATGTTGGCCTGGGCCAGCAGGCGCGTGGCGGAGGCGATGGTGCCCGCCGCGTCCTCGTGGAAAATCAAAAGCGCCGGCGCGTCGCCGCTCAGGTGCAGCTCGAAGCTGTCCACCCGGGTCACCTGCACCAGCCCGCCGCCCAGGGAGACGCCCAGCACGCTGATGCGGTGCTGCCCGGAAACAAGGTCCACCCGCGCGGTGTTGGGATGGGCCGGCACGGCGGCCTGCTGGTGGAAGGCGAAGGCCAGCCCGCGCTGCCGGGCGATGTCGAAGGCCCGCGGGATGCGCGGGTCGTCCGTTCCCATGCCCAACACGCCCGCCAGGATGGCGACGTCCGTCGCATGGCCCCGGTAGGTATGGGCGAAGGAACCGAAAAAATGGATGTCCGCCCGCTCCGGCTCCCGGCCGAACAGCTGGCGGGCCAGCTGCCCGATGCGCACCGCGCCCGCGGTATGCGAGCTGGAGGGCCCCACCATCACGGGACCCACGATGTCAAACACGCTGCGATATTTCAATCCTCTGCTCCTGCCCGATGTTTTGCGGTTCCAGTCTGCGCGGCTCCCGGGGCACTGTCCGGACGTTCCTGAACGGATCTGTCCTCAGAAAAGCCCGGCGCGAGGCCGGGCACGGGGTGGCGGCCGCGGCCTCAGTCCCCGAAGGAGATGTTCATGTTGCGGGCGGCACGGACAATCTGGTCATCCGGGTCTACGGGCTTGGGGACGCCGGCGATGTCCTCCAGCTTGTTCTCGCTGATTTCACTGCCCTTCAGGGCGACGGTCAGCCCGTAACGCCCCTCTTTGATCAGGTGGGCGGCGTGCACGCCGAAGCGGGTGGACAGCACGCGGTCGTAGGCGGAGGGGCTGCCGCCCCGCTGCATATGCCCGGGGATGACGGTGCGGCACTCGACGCCGGTCAACTGTTCCAGCTGGGCGGCGACGCGCTGGGAGACGTTCCTGAACTTGCCTTGAGCCCAGGCCGCCTCGCGCTCCTTGCGTTTCATCGCGGCCTCCTCCCGGTTCATCGCGCCTTCGGCGACGGCGATGATGGTGAAGTTTTTGTCCAGCCGGGCGCGCTCCTCAATGACCCGGGCGACGTTCTGGATGTCATAGGGGATTTCGGGCAGCAGGATGACGTCAGCGCCGCCGGCGATGCCGGAATAGAGCGTGAGCCAGCCGGCCTTGTTGCCCATGATTTCGATGACCATGCAGCGGTTGTGGCTGGCAGCGGTCGTGTGGATGCGGTCGATGACGTCCGTCGCGATGCCCACGGCGGTATGGAAGCCGAAGGTGAAATCGGTGCCGTAGATGTCGTTGTCGATCGTCTTGGGCAGGCCGATGACGTTGAGGCCTTCCTTGGCAAGCAGATTGGCGGTCTTGTGAGTGCCGTTGCCGCCTAGGGTCACCAGGCAGTCCAGCCGCATGGCGCGGTAGTTCATCTTCATCGCGTGGACCTTGTCCACGTTGTCCTCCTCCACCACCCGCATATTGCGGAAGGGGGTGCGGCTGGTGCCCAGGATGGTGCCGCCCATGGTGAGGATGCCGGAGAACTGGGACTGCTGCATCACCTGGTAGTCCCCGTCGATAAGGCCGCGGTAGCCCGCCCGGATGCCGATGATTTCGACGTCCAGGGTCTGGTAGGCCGCGCGGGCGACGCCGCGGATGGCCGCGTTGAGGCCGGGGCAGTCGCCGCCGCTGGTCAGGATGCCGATTCTGTAGCTCATGCCAAGCCTCCGCTCAGGAAAAATGGAAGGGGGCGGCTGCTTGCCGCCCCCGGAGCCTTACTTGATGCCAAAGACGCCCAGGATACCGCGGGTAATGGTGCGGCCGACCGAGTACCCGGCGCCGGAGGCGGTGGAGCGGGTGAAGCTTTCCAGCATCCGCTCGCCCAGGCCCTTGGTGGTCCTTTGCACCCTGGGCTGGGGCGCGGGCTTCTCCTGCGCGGCGGGCACCTGCTGCTGGGGCTCGTAGCGGCCGGTCTGGGGGTTGTAGACCAAAACCGGTGGTGGCGCCTGGTCGACCCTGCGCATAGGCTGCTGGGGCACGGGATAGGCGGGCGCGGGGGCGGCTTCCGCGGGGCGGGGCGGCTGGTAGGCGGTGGGCTGCATCTCACGCTCCACGTACTGGCCGGTCGCCGGGTCGAACACCTTCATGGTGTTGCGCTGGGGCTGGGGTTCGGCCTGGGCGGATGCGGGCTCGACGCCGCCCAGGATTTCCTCCGCCAGCACCTTGGCTGTGCCCATGACGCCCTGGGACGAGAACTTGGCTGCCAGCATCTCGTAGGCGCTTTCGCGGTCGAACATCTGGGTGTACTTGTCCTTCAGCTCGCTGGTCTCAATCAGCGTGCGCCGCAGGGAGTCGGAAATGGCGCCGATGGCGGACTGGGGCGGCAGGATGACCGCCCGCTGGGTGACGGAGGGGGCGCCGTCCTCGTCCAGGAAGGAGAGGAGGGCCTCGCCGGTCTGCAGCTGGGTGATGGCCTGCTCGGTGTCGAAGTCGGGGTTGGGCCGGAAGGTCAGGGCGACGGTGCGGATTACCTTCTGCTCCAGCGGCGTGAAGGCGCGCAGCGCGTGCTGCACCCGGGCGGCCAGCTGGGAAAGGACGGTGGTGGGCACGTCGGTGGGGTTCTGGGTGATGAAGAACACGCCCACGCCCTTGGAGCGGATGAGGCGGATGGTCAGCTCGATCTTGTCCATCAGTTCCCGCGGGCAGTCCACGAACAGCAGGTGCGCCTCATCGAAGAAGAACACCATCCGGGGCAGCTCGCTGTCGCCCTGCTCGGGCAGCAGTTCGTACAATTCCGCCAGCATCCACAGCAGGAACACGGAGTACATATTGGGGCGGAGGAAGAGCTTGTCCGCGGCCAGGATGTT
>JAPXQZ010000021.1:0-3951 GCA_033813835.1 Clostridia bacterium
GTTCGGGGCCTGCGGCCGGCCGCCTTCTCCAGCACGTCCTCGATGCGCTCCGCGTCGATGGGGTATTCCTCGTCCGCCAGCTTGAGCATCTCCACCTTATGCACGCTCGCGCCGGCGCGGCCGGACAGCTGCTCGGCCACATAGCCGCCCTCCAGCCCCGCCAGGATGAAGAAGCCCTCTGGGCCGATGACGCCGGCCACCGGCTCGACGGACACGTTGCAGTTGCCGCCCAGGTAAGGCACGTCGCCGCAGTAGTGCTCGTCGGAGTAGACCAGGCCGCAGTCGATGCCCGCGGCTGTCAGCGCGTCGGCAACGGCCCGCTGCCGCTGAAGGAACTCCGGTTTCTCCACCCGCAGGTTCTTGTCGAACGCCGGCACGCCGGAAAGCGCCCGGTCGACTGCCCGCGCCTTTTCAAGCCAGGTTCTCATCTTTCGGCCGCCTGATCAGTTGGTGTCCGGCTGCAGGGGCCCGGCCAGTTCCTTCATGTAGAACAGCTTGCCCGGCAGGGTGGGGATGCTGCTGGAGGTCACCGCCTTGTCCGGGCCGTAGCGCAGCGTCATCCACAGGGAAAGGCCCTGCCATTGCATGCCGCGGGACAGCACGCCGTCCGCGCCGCCGATGGCGTAGTCGGTGCCGAAGATGATGCCCGGGCCGATGGTGTTGGCGTAGCAGGGAATCAGGGGCCAGCTGCTGCGGAAGCTGGTGATGGCGTTCTGCTCAATGGTGAAGGGGTGCAGGTTGGCGCCGATGCGGTAGGGCACTTTCTTCCACTGGGCGTAGGTCTTGAACTCGTCGGCGAACTGCGGCTCCCAGAAGGCGATGTGGCAGACGCGGCCGATGCCGTACACCATCACCTGTCGAGCGCCCTTGGCCTTCAGCGCCGCGATTTTTTCCGGGTAGGCGGGCAGGTTCTTTTTGGTGGCGAAGTTGCGCTGCCGGGCCGGCACGGTCAGCTTGCCCAGCGGGCCGTACAGCGCGTTTTGCATGGCGTTCTCGAAGGAAGCCGGGTCGCTGCCCTTCAGGGTGTTCCCCTCCGCGTCGGACCACTCGTCCATGTTGAAGCCGTGCACGTGCTTGCAGTCGATGTTCCAGGCGGTCAGGAAGTAGACCACCCACTTGTACATTCCCATCGGGCCCACGGGCAGCACCATGACCAACTGGCGGCCTTCCTCCTTCGCCCTGCGGATCTGCATCGCAATCTCGTGCCCCATGAACACGCCGAAATCGTCCAGGCTGGTGCATTCGGCGATGTTGAAATCCTTATGCCAGAACGCCTGTCTTTCCCCGATGCTCTCCGGGGGATTGGAGGCGCATGCCTGGACTTTCTTCAGGTTCCAGCCGCGGGGGAACACCTCGCTGAAATAGGAGCCCTTGAAAGTGCTGAGCATGTCCATGAAGAAGACCTCCTTGGGTATTTCGCTTTGCCGGGGCGGTACACTGGCTATTATTATGCACTGGGGGGCCGCCGCTGTCAATGCCGGGAACCCCGCGGATTGACAGCCGCGAAACGGCCGGACTATAATTGCATCAGTTGAATTTGATGGAAAACCCAGGGAACCCCGCCGGGTCCGCGGTACAGCGGGGTCGCCTTCCACACCGAAAGCGAGGAATCGAGATGCGCAGCGCCCTTATCGTCGGCTCCGGGTTCATCGCCCGCCAGCACGCCCAGGCCATCCAGGCGGAGCCGGACGTGCGGCTGGCGGCCTTCGTCAACCCCAACCCTAAAAACGCGGAGAAACTCGCGGAGGAATTCGGCTGCGCCTACTATCCGGGGCTGAAGGAGGCGATGGCCGGCACGCGCGCCGACATCGTCGACGTCTGCGCCCCCACCCACCTGCACGAGCAGTACGTCGTGGAGGCGGCGGGGCTCGGTTGCCACGTGCTGTGCGAAAAACCGGTGACCTTTACCCTGGAATCCTTCGACCGCATGGTGGCCGCCTGCCGGGACAACGGGGTCACGTTCATGGTCGCTCAGGTCGCTCGCTGGTGGCCGGAGTTCGTTACCATCCGGGACTACCTTGAAACGGGCAAGCTGGGCGAGCCGCGCATGATCTATGAAAAGCGCCTTTGCCAGCTGCCCCCCTGGTCCACCTGGCACCGCGACCCGAAGAAGAGCGGCGGCGGGCTGTACGACCTGAACATCCATGACGTCGATTTCCTGGCCAGCGTCCTGGGGCGGCCGGTGCAGGTGTTCGCGGTGGGGCACAGGACGCGGGAAGGCTGCTGGATGCACGTGGCAGCCAGCCTCACCTGGGCGTCCGGGATGAAGGCGGTCGTGGAGACCTGCCTGGACATGCCCGGCCCCTGGCCCTTCTCCATCGAGTTCCGCGCCACGGGCAGCAAGGGTACGCTGCACTACAACCTGCAGGCAGGCGTCAACATCGCAGACGGGCAAAGCACCTCTAATTTCACCTGGTACCCCGTGGGCGAGGCGCAGCCGCAGCAGCTGGCCGCGCCCGCGATGGACATGTTCCGCGAGGAAATCCGCGAGTTCCTGGGCGCCATACGGGAAGGCCGGGAGCCTTCCGTCACCGTGGCGCAAAACCGCCTGGTGCTCGAGATTGTGCTGGCCACGCTCCAATCCCTGGAAACGGGCAGGGCGGTCGCGCTGTGAGGGCCTGTTTCCGGTTAGGCACGGCGGGGCCGGCACGGTGAAGTTCCTGCAGGGCCGCCGGGGCTTTGACATCCGGACGCTGGAGGCGCCCGCGGGCAGGCCCGGCCCCGGGCAGGTGCGGGTCCGGGTGCTGGCCTGCGGCATATGCGGCACCGACCTGCACATCCTGCGCCAGAAGGAGGCCTATACCCCCCTGGGGCACGAAATCTGCGCGCGGGTGCTGGAAAACGGGGATGGGGCAAGCCGCTTTACCCCGGGGCAGCAGGTCGTCGCGGAAGACCAGGCCCTCTGCGGCGTATGCGACGAATGCAAGTCCGGGCGCCCCGGCCTGTGCCGCTCCGGCCCCACGCTGGAAGGCCAGTCGGGCATGGGGGAGGAACTCATCCTGGACGAGCGCCTGCTGCACGACGCGGAGGGGCTCGACCCCGCCGTCGCCGCGATGACCGAGCCTGTGGCCGTCGCCATCCGCTGCGTGGATACCTTGAACCCCGCCCCGGGCAGCAGCCTGATGATTTTCGGCCTGGGCGCCATCGGCCTGTTCTGCCTGGCCTACGCCCGCCTGCGCGGCGTGACGCGCGTTTGGATGGCGGCGCGGGAGGCCGGAAGCCAAAGGAACCGCGCGGCGGCGGACCTTGCCATGGCTTTCGGCGCGGACGGTGTATGCTATACGGCGTCGCCCTCCTTTAGGGAGGAGGCGCTCGCAGGCGGGCATTTTGACGGTGCCGTCGTCGCCGCGCCGCCTCCCTTGGTATCCAAAGCCATGAGCCTGGTCGGCTACGGGGGAAAGGTGCTGGCCTGCGGCGTGACGTTCGGCCCTCTGGACGCGCGGGCGGACCTGGACGTAAACGCGATGGTGTTTGAGAAGAAGGCGCTGCTCACCGCCATCGCCGAGCCGGCGCTGCAGTTTCCCCTGGCCCTGCGGCTGCTGCGCTCCGGGCGGATCGACGCCGGACGCGCCGTCACCCACCGGGTTTCGCTCTCCTCCGCCGGCACGCTCAAAGCCCTCTTCGGGCAGGACAGCCCCGCCGTCAAGGCCGTCGTCATTCCCGGCTGAGGCCGGATGGATCCATATCATCAAGACTGGGAGGGATCACCATGAAGCACATCGTTGCCGTCAGCACCAACACCTATCACGGCTTCAGCGTGGACGAGGCGCTGGAGGGCATCGCGAAGGCGGGTTTCCGCCACGTGGAACTGACCGCCGTGCGCGGCTGGACCCAGCACGTCATGCCCGACATGCCCACCGAGGAACTGGACCGCATCGACGAAAAAATGCGGAAGCTGGGGCTGGACTGCATTGCCCTCAGCGGCCACTGCAACCTGACCGACGAGACCCG
>JAPXQZ010000021.1:3961-13704 GCA_033813835.1 Clostridia bacterium
AACATGGCGCTGGCGCGCCGTTTCGGCGCCCAGTACATCATCTCCTCTACCGGGGAGGCGCACTTCGGCAAGGATGAGGCCTTTGCCGATGACGTGCTGATTGCCAACATCAAAAAGCTGCTGCCGGACCTGGAGAAGCACGGGCTGAAGCTGGGGATTGAAATCCACGGCGAGTACGGCACCGGCGAGGCCGTCGCCCGCATCGTGTCCGGGGTGGGCAGCCCGCTGGTGGGCGTGAACTATGACACCGCCAACGTGGTCTTCTACGGCGGCAAGCACCCGATGGACGACCTGCCGGGTGTGGTGGACCAGGTCAACTACGTCCACCTGAAGGACAAGGTGGGCATCAACAAGGACTGGAACTTCCCGGCCATCGGCCAGGGCGACCTGGAATTGGACAAACTGGTCGCCTTCCTCGACGGGAAGGGCAAGTCCGTCCCCCTGTCCCTTGAAATCGAGTTCAACGCCGATTTCACCATGCGCGACAAGAAGGAGGGCGACCTGGAAATCGCAGACCGCGCGGTGGCCGACTCCTTCCGTTTCCTCAGGGACAAGGGCATCGTCTGAAGCGAACCGGGGCGACCCGGCGCGATATAGAGTAAGGAGGAACCCCCATGCACAAGAAACTCCTGGCGACCCTGCTGGCAGTCCTGCTGGCGCTGTCCGTGGTCGGCGCCGCTTCCGCCGCGACCTACGGCTACATTGCCTATCAAATGTCCGACATCTGGAACGAGTACTCCTCCAAGGCCTTCCAGTACGCCGCGGAGCAAAACGGCGTGGACGTAGTCGTCCTGGACTCCCAGAACGACATCGGGCAGTCTGTCGCCGCCCTGGAGTCCCTCATCCAGCAGGAGGTGGACGGCATCTCCATCTTCCCCATCTCCCCGGAGCAGGGTGCCCAGCTCATCGCCATGGCCAATGAGGCGGGCATCCCCATCACGGTGGAGAACATCGACGTCGCGGCCGTCGCCAAGCCAGAGGAATACATTGCGGCCGTCGCCTGCCTCTACGGAGACATCGGCTACGCCGCCATCAAGTGGCTGGCTGAGAACGTCGAGAACGCCAAGGTCTTCTACTGCGCCGGCGCCGTGGGCGGCGGCGTCTTCGAGGCCTACAAGAGTGGCGTGGACAAGGCGCTGGAAGACTTCAAGGGCAAGGTCGAGCTGGTCGGCCTGCTCAACTCCGAAGCCTGGTCCACCGAGGACGGGCTGAACCTGACCACCAACTTCATCAACTCCGGCGTGGAGTTCAACGCCATCTTCGCCAACAACGACCAGCTGGCCCAGGGCTGCTACCAGGCGCTGCAGGAGGCCCGCCTGGACGTGCCGGTCGTCTCCACCGGCGGCTCCCCGGACGCCAAGGCCTTCCTGGTGGACGGCATCGAGGCGGCCAACATGACCGCGCCCGTCTCCATCCAGGGCGTGCAGACCTTCAAGAACCTGCACGAGTTCGTCACCGAGGGCAAGGTGCCCGATCCCAAGTTCCAGAGCCTGCCCATCATCCCCGTCACCGGGGAAGACCTGGGCGCCTGGATTGACTGGTCCGACTTCGCCGGCGCCTACGCGTACGTGTACGGCACGAAATAACCTGTCCGGCCGCGCCGCGGGGAACCGCGGCGCGGCTACCCTTTTTCGTTTTGACCTCTCTTTTGAAGGTGCATTGATGGACAGAAAACCAGGGCCAGGGCGCCGGCCTGTCATTCTGATGGAGGACATCGTCAAGGAGTTCCCCGGCGTGCGCGCGCTGTCGGGCATCACCTTTGACGTGTACCCCGGCGAGGTCCACTGCCTGGTGGGCGAAAACGGAGCCGGCAAGTCCACGCTGATGAAGCTGCTCTCCGGTGCCTACACACCCACCAGCGGGCTCATTGTCATGGACGGGAAGGCTTACAAAACGCTGACGCCGGAATTGTCCCAGCACCTGGGCATCCAGATCGTCTATCAGGAAAACGATCTGGTGCCCTCGATGAACGCGGTGGAAAATATCTTCGTGGGGAAGGAGCTGGCGCGCGGGCCGGGCTTCCTCAACGCCCGGGAGATGACCCGCCGCGTCCGGGAAACGATGGCGGAGTTCGATATCCGCATCGATCCCCTGCAGAAAATCGAGCACATGTCCGTAGCCGACCAGCAGTTTGTCAAAATCCTCAAGGCGCTGATGCTCAAGGGGCGGGTGCTCATCCTGGACGAGCCCACCTCGATGTTCAACGTCGAGGACGCTGGCAAGGTCTTAAATCTCGTGCGCAGCATCAGCCAGCGGGGCATCGGCATCATCTACATCTCCCACTTCCTGGAGGAGGTGCTCCGGATTGCCGACCGCGTCACCGTCATCCGCGACGGGGAGACGGTGCGCACCTACGATGAGGACATGATGAAGGGCGTCACCCTGGGCGACATCACCCGCGACATGGTGGGCCGGCCGGTGGAAACCTTCTATACCCGTGAGCGCTTCCCGGTCGGGGAGACGATGCTGGAGGTCCGGGATCTCCGGCTTCACAGGGATTCTCCGGCGGTTTCTTTCACCCTCCGGGAAGGAGAAATCCTGGGGCTGTTCGGCATGGTGGGCTCCGGCCGTACGGAAATCGTCCGCGCCATCACCGGGGCGGACCCCTATTTTTCCGGCGAAATCTTCCTGTACGGCCGGCCGCTGAAAGTCAGAAGCCCCGGCGCGGCGATCCGCGCGGGTATCGCCCACATCACCGAGGACCGGCAGCGCCTGGGGCTCAACCTGGGCGCCAGCGTGCTGGATAACGGCATGATGGTCAAGCTGCAGCACCTGGGGCGCGGGCTGTATTATGAGCCGAAACGGTACACCCCGCTGGTGGCGCCGGTGATGGAGGCGCTCAACCTGAAGACGCCCAGCCTGCAGCAGGAGGTCGTCTACCTGTCCGGCGGCAACCAGCAGAAGGTCGTATTGGGCAAATGGCTCGTCCAGGGGGCGAAGGTCTACGTCTTCGACGAGCCCACCCGCGGCATCGACATCAACGCCAAGGCGGAGTTCTACCGGCAGATGACGGAACTGACCCGGAAGGGCAACGCCATCATCATGGTCTCTTCCGAGATGTCGGAACTGATTTCCATGTCCGACCGCGTCCTGGTGGTGCGGGACGGCGCCCTGCGCACAGAGCTCACGGGCGGGGCCATCAACGAGCAGTACATCATTCAACAAGCTTTGGGAGTCGTCTGAAATGAGCAAGGCAAGCCGCATCTTCCGGGACCAGCGCCTGCTGCTGGCCGCCGTCATCGTCCTGCTGGCCGCCGTCGTGGGGTTCATCAACCCGCGATTCGTGCGCATCAACAACATCATGGCGATTTTCCAGCAGATTTCCGTCCTGGGCGTGTTGACCATGGCGATGTCCATGCTGCTGATTTCCGGCGGCATCGACCTGTCCATCGGCAACATGATGACCCTTTCCGGCGTGGTGGTCGCCACCATCCTGATGCGGGGCGGCAGCCTGTTCGCCGCCATCTTGGGCGGCACGGGGGTGTCTACCCTCTGCGGCCTGCTCAACGGCGTCATCATCGCCAAGACGCGCACCATGCCGCTGATTATCACGCTAGGCACCGGACAGATGTTCAGCGGCATCTCCCTGCTCATCGCCGGCGGTTCCTTCCTGCAGTTCCAGAACCGCCTGGACTTCCTGCGCAAGGTGCGCCTGTTCGACTTTCTGCCGCTGATGGTCATCGTGATGCTGGCCATCGTGCTGTTCATGTATCTGCTGCTCAACAAAACCCGCTTCGGACGGCGCATCGTGGCCATCGGCGGCAACGAGCGCAACGCCTACCTCTCGGGCATCAAGGTGGACCTGTACAAAATCCTGACCTACGGCATCTCCGGCGCCATCGTCTCCGTCGCTGGGCTGATTTTCGCCTCCCGGCTCAACGCCATCACCGCCACAGCCGGCGCGGGGTACGAACTGGATGCGCTGGTGGCGACGGTGGTGGGCGGCGTCACCTTCGAGGGCGGCCGCGGCACGGTGCTGGGCGCCTTCCTCGGCTGCCTGCTCATCGGCATCATCTCCAACGCCCTGGACATCCTGGGCGTGGGCGCCTACATCAAAATCGTCATCACCGGCGCGATCATCGTGGGCGCGGTGGTGCTGAGCAACATCGAAAAACTGCGCCGCAGGAACTGAGTGCGGCAGGGGGGAACAGCATGAAGACGGGCGTCAGCTTCTTTACCTTCGGAACCGACGCGAACCTGCTGGAGGCAGCGGAGCAGTCCGCGAGGGCGGGCTATGACGGCGTGGAGCTGGTGCTCAGCGAGAACGGCACCCTGCCCATGTCCGTTAGCGATGCAGAGCTGTCGCGCCTGCGCCGGCAGATCAACGACATGGGGCTGTCGGTCTGTTCCGTGGGCGCCTGGAACCTGTGGGAGTACAATCTGGCGGGCACGGACAAAAAAGCCGCGGGTCACGCGAAGGATATCGTGAAAAAGCAGGTGGACTGCGCGGCCGCCCTGGGCGCGGACACGGTGCTGGTGGTCCCCGGGTGGGTGGGCACCAACTTCGCCCCAGGCGTCGTCCCCTATGAGGTCGCTTATGCCAACGCGCAGAAAGCCCTGGGCGACCTGGCGCCCCACGCGCAGAAAGCCGGGGTGCATATCGCGATTGAAAACGTCTGGAACAAGTTCCTGCTCTCCCCGCTGGAGTTCCGCCGCTTCCTGGATGAAATTGGCAGCCCCTTCGTGGGCGCCTACTTCGACGTGGGCAATATCATCTACATCGGCTATCCCGACCAGTGGATCCGCATCCTGGGGGAACAGCACGTGAAGAAAATCCATTTCTGCGACTGCCGCGGCGAGCAGGCAGGCCTGGGCATGTTTGTGGACCTGTTCGAGGGAGACGTGGATTTTGAAGCGGTGATGCAGGCGCTTCACGACATCGGGTACGACGACTGGGTCACCGTGGAGTTTTTACCCAATTACCGCCGTTTTCCCTACCAGTCCATCATCAACGCGAAGCTGTCCCTGGACCGGATTCTGTCCATCCCTGTGAAATAAGCGGGGAACCTCGAGGTTTACGGGTCGATATAAAAACCGCGGCGAAAGCGCTGCGGTTTTCCTCTGCTTCGATGCTTCCGTGCTTAACCCAGCATCTCCTGGCTCAGTTTTCCCAGGATTTCGGCGCCGATAACAATCTGTTCCTCCGAAGGCGCGGAAAAATTGAGCCGCACGCCGTTGTTGGGCTGCTCCGGGTCGGTGGTGAAGGCGGAGCCGGGCACGGTGATGACCTTGCGCTTAAGAGCCTCCTGCACGAAAGGCATCGCGTCCCGCCCCTCGGGCAGGTAGACCATCATGAAGAAGCCGCCCTGCGGTTTGCTGAAGCGCAGGGAGGGGTGGGCGTGCTTCTTCATCTCCTCGTACATCAACAGGCCCTTCCGCCGGTACAGCGCGCGGATGGACGCCAGGTGCGCGGGATAATCCCAATGGTTTAGGAACTCGTCGCAGGCCAGCTGGAACAGATTGCTGGAATGAACGTCCGTGGCCTGCTTGGCAATCTTGAACTGGTTGAACAGGGGTTTGGGCATGACCAGGAAACCGATGCGCAGGCCGGGCGCCATGGTCTTGGAAAAGCTGCCCATGTAGATGACCCGGCCATCCTTGTCCCGGGCCTTGATGGGCGCGATCCACTCGCCCCCGAAGCGCACCTCGCCGTAGGGGTTGTCCTCCAGGACGATGATGTCGTACTGCTGCGCAAGCTCGTACACCCTGCGCCGCTTTTGCGCGCTGGTGGTGAAGCCGCTGGGGTTTTGGAAGGTGGGGATGATGTAGAACAGGCTGATGTTCGGCTGCTGAAAGGCCTTTTCCAGCGCTTCCAGGTCCACGCCGTCCTCGTGCAGCTTCACGCCCTGCAGCCGCCCGCCGTAGGAACGGAAGGCATTCATGCAGCCGATGAAGGAGGGGCTTTCCACCAGCACGGTGTCCCCCTCGTTGACGAACAGCTTGGCCGCCAGGTCGGCGCACTGCTGGCCGCCGGAGGTGATGAGGATGTCGTTGTCCTCAAAGGAGATGCCCTCCGTCGCGCTCAGGTGCCTTTTGAGCGTCTCCCGCAGCGGCGGGTAACCCTCCGAGATGCCGTACTGCAGAATCTTGGCCGGCTGCCGGCGCATGGCTTCCTCCGAGATGCGGGCGACCGCTTCGGAAGGGAAGGCGTCCGGGTCGGGGCTGCCCCCGCCGAAGGAAATCATGCCCGGTTCGCCGGCCAGCTTGAGCAGTTCCCTGATAATCGAACCCTGCGCGCCTTTCATCCGCTCCGCGATGCGGTACGCCATCGTTTTGCCCTCCCCGATTGATGGCAATGGTATACCATACCGGCGCGCGCGCTTCAAGGCAAACCTCGCCCCGCGTTCTTGACATCGCGCGGGCCGGTTTGTACACTCTCCGCGTCCGGCGCCTGCCAGACCGGACGTAGACATACCCCTGAAGAATACATGAACGAATTTACAAACGGTCCCGCCCGGCGGGCGGCGGAAACCGTGCAGGAGGGAAGGAATGCGAAACCGGAAACTGGACGCGTGGGTGGAGGAAGTCCGGGAACTGTGTCAGCCCGACGCCGTGGCCTGGTGCGACGGCTCGGAAAAGGAATACCGGGAGCTGCTGGAGGGCATGGTGAAAAAAGGCGTCGCCGTCCGCCTTAACCAGGCGCTGCGGCCGGACAGTTACCTGTTCCGCAGCCATCCTTCCGACGTCGCCCGCGTGGAGGACCGGACCTTTGTCGCCACCCGCGACCGGGAGGAAGCCGGCCCCAACAACAACTGGCGCGACCCGGACGAATTGAAGGCGGAAATGCTGGCGCTGTACCGGGGCTGCATGCGCGGGCGGACGATGTACGTGGTGCCCTTCGTGATGGGGCCGCTGCACTCGCCCTTTTCCATCGTCGGCGTGGAAATCACCGACAGCCCCTACGTGGTGGTCAACATGCGCCTGATGACCCGGATGGGCGACCAGGCGCTGGACATGCTGGGTGATGGGGATTTCATCCCCTGCCTGCATTCCGTCGGCGCCCCGCTGCAGCCCGGGCAGGAGGACGTCGCCTGGCCCTGCGCGCCGGAACTGTCCCAGAAGTACATCGCCCACTTCCCGGAGGATATGGCCATCTGGTCCTACGGCTCCGGCTACGGCGGGAACGCCCTGCTGGGAAAGAAGTGCCTGGCCCTGCGCATCGCTTCCGCCAAGGCCCGGAACGAGGGATGGATGGCGGAGCATATGCTCATCATGGGCATTACCGACCCGGTGGGCCGCAAGGCCTACTTCACGGCCGCCTTCCCCAGCGCCTGCGGCAAGACCAACCTGGCCATGCTGGTGCCCACGCTGCCCGGATGGAAGGTGGAGACCCTGGGCGACGACATCGCCTGGCTGCGCCGGGGCGAGGACGGACGGCTGCGCGCGGTCAACCCCGAGGCGGGCTTCTTCGGCGTCGCGCCGGGAACCTCCCTTCAGACCAACCCGAACGCCATGCACAGCATCAGCCGGGATACCCTGTTCACCAACGTCGCGCTGACTGACGAGGGGGACGTGTGGTGGGAAGGCATCGGAACCCCCGCGCCCAGCCACCTGACGGACTGGCAGGGAAAGGATTGGGCGCCCGGCGCTGCCACCCCCGCGGCCCATCCCAACGCCCGCTTCACGGTGTCCATCACCCGCTGCCCGTCCCTGGCTCCCGAGTGGGAAAACCCGGAGGGCGTGCCGGTCAGCGCCATCCTGATCGGCGGCCGGCGCCCGGGCACGGTACCCCTGGTGTACGAGAGCCGCTCCTGGCGCCACGGCGTGTTCATGGGTTCGGTCATGGGCTCGGAAATCACCGCTGCCGCGATTTCCAACGCCATCGGCCAGGTGCGCCGCGATCCCTTCGCGATGCTGCCTTTCATCGGCTACAACGTGAAAGACTACCTGCGTCACTGGCTGGACATGGAATCGCGCTTTCCGGCCGGACGCCTGCCGAAGGTTTACAGCGTCAACTGGTTCCGCAAGGATGCTTCGGGACGCTTCCTCTGGCCCGGCTTTGGGGACAACGCCCGTGTGCTCAAGTGGATCTTCAGTCGCGTACGTGTGGAGGAGGGTGCGAAGGATACCCCGATAGGCGCCGTACCCGCACCGGGTGACCTGGATCTCAGCGGGCTGGACGTCAGCAGGGAGGCCATGGAGACGCTGCTTTCGGTGGACAAGGGCGAATGGCAGAAGGAAGCGGCCTCCATCCGTGCTTATTACGATTCTCTGGGCGCGGGGCTGCCCCGGGAGCTGTGGGCGGAGCTGGAGGGGCTGGAAACGCGCCTGTCCAAAACGGAATAACCTCTCCGGCCTTCGCCGCCCGGGATTGTCGGAAAAACTGCCGGTTCCATACCGCAAAGGAGGCCAGCCATGGAAATCGGTAGACGAATCGCAGACCTAAAGCCGGAACTGCTGCGCCTGCGCCGCTGGTTCCACGCGCATCCGGAGCCGTCGCTTCAGGAGGAGCAGACCGCCCGGAAAATCGCGGAGGAGCTGGACGCGCTGGGCATTCCTCACGAAGCGTTGCCGCCTGGCTACGGCCTGGTGGCGGTTATTACGGGGCAGGAGGGCGGGCCTGCCGTCGCGCTGCGCGCGGACATGGACGCCCTGCCGATTGCGGAGAAGACCGGCCTGCCCTTTTCTTCAGTGAACCCCGGCTACATGCATGCCTGCGGGCACGACGCGCACGTCGCGATGCTGCTCATCGCGGCGCGGGCGCTGCACGAAACCCGCGACGATTGGAAAGGGACGGTCTACTGCTTCTTCCAGCCGGCGGAGGAAATCGGACAGGGGCATACGGAAGCGCTGGAATGGCTGGAGCGCCGGGGCGGCGCGGGCGCCGTGTTCGGGCTGCACATCTGGAGCCTGCTGCCGGAGGGGGAACTGCTGCTGCTGCCCGGGGCGGTCTTTGCCGGCTTGATGAGCTATGTTGTGACCATCACGGGCCGCGGTGGCCACGGCGGCCGGCCGGACCTGGTCCGGGATCCTGTCAAGGCGGCCTGCGACCTGGTGCTCAAGTACGCCGCTATCCCCTCCAACTTTTACGACGTGCTGGACCCCTGCGTGGTCAACGTGGGTTACATGGAAGCCGGCACGGTGGGCAACGTCTTCCCATCCCGCGCGAAAATCCACGGCGGCATCCGCTGGTTCAAGCCCGGCGGGGAGGAAAAGATCACGGACGTCATGCGCCGGATCGCGTCTGGCGTCGGCATTGCCTACAACGTGGAATGCGAGGTCGACGCCTTCGGCGCGCACCCGCCGGTATACAACGACCCGGCGCTTGTCGAAAAGGGGCGAGCATTGGTGCCAGGGATCGAGGGTCTCCGCCTGTCCAGGCAGACCGAGCCCATCGTCGCCGGGGATAATATGAGCTTTTACCTCCAGCGCTACCCAGGTTTCTACGGCATCCTCGGCGCGGGCAAGCCGGGCGCGGAAATCTTCCCCCATCACCATGAATGCTTCGACGTCGACGAAAGCGCGTTGCCCAAGGGCGCGGAGTTTCTGGCGCGCAGCGCGCTGGAGTTTCTGGGGAACGCCTAAGAAGCCGGAAGCTTCTGTCTCCGTTTCCCTTGGCAAGGAGCTTCGCCCCTTGCTGGAGGGCGAGGGTGCCCCCGTCGTCCCCCGATATGCGAAGGGCTGCCGTGCGGCAGCCCTTCTGGTTTCTGGGTGTTTCGCTTACTTCGCGTTCTCCGCGGCCTTCTTCAGGGCGGCCAGGTAGTCGCCCACGGTGATGGTCACGGACGCCTTCAGGTCCTCCA
>JAPXQZ010000022.1:0-13649 GCA_033813835.1 Clostridia bacterium
TCTTCCCCCTGGCGCTGCACCTGGTCAACAAGGTGCACCATGCCGTCCGCATCCCCGTGGTGGGGATGGGCGGGGTGCAAAGCGCGCGGGACGTGCTGGAGATGATGCTGGCCGGGGCTACGGCCGTGCAGGTGGGCGCCGCCAGTTTGGTAGAGCCCTATGCCTGCCTGCGCATCGTTGAGGAGCTGCCGGGCGAAATGGAGACATACGGCATCCGGAAACTGACCGACGTCATCGGGGGAATGAAAAGATGGGAAGAGAAGTAATCATCGCCTGCGACTTCGCGTCCAGTCCGGAGACCCTGCGATTCCTGGAGCGCTTCGGGGAGGCCAGGCCCTACGTAAAAATCGGCATGGAGCTCTTCTACGCCGAGGGGCCGCCGATGGTCCGGGCGCTCAAGGCGCGGGGACACCGGATTTTCCTGGACCTGAAACTGCACGACATCCCCAACACGGTGGAAAAAGCCATGCGCGCGATCAGCCGGCTGGACGTCGACCTGGTCAACCTGCACGCCGCGGGCACCCGGGCGATGATGGAGGCCGCCCTGACCGGCCTGACCCGGGCGGACGGCAGCCGACCCCGGCTCATCGCGGTGACCCAGCTGACCTCCACCTCCCCGGACAGCCTGCGGGACGAGCTGCTCATCAACCGTCCGATGGAGGAAACCGTGCTGCACTACGCGCGCAACGCGAAGGCGGCGGGGCTGGACGGCGTGGTCTGCTCACCCCTGGAGGCCAGGGCGGTTCACCAGGCCTGCGGCGCGGGCTTCCTGGCGGTCACCCCGGGCATCCGCTTCCCGGACAGCCGGGCGGACGACCAGAAGCGCGTGACGACGCCCGGGATGGCGCGGGAACTGGGCGCGGACTATATCGTGGTCGGGCGGCCGGTTACGTCGGCGGAGAATCCGTTGGAGGCGTATGGGAGGTGCGTGCGTGAGTTTGTCTGAGCGGGAACTGGGCCGCAAGGTGGCGGCCGAACTGCTGCGCGTGGGCGCAGTCTTCCTGCGGCCGGGCGAGCCCTTCGTCTGGGCCAGCGGTATCAAAAGCCCGGTGTACTGCGACAACCGGCTCACCCTGTCGGACCCCGCAGCCAGGGACGTCATCGAGCGGGGCATCGCGCAGACGGTCGTTGAAAAATTCCCCGGCTGCGACATCCTGATGGGCACCAGCACCGCGGGCATCCCCCACGCCGCCATCGCCGCGCACCTGCTGAACCTGCCGATGGGCTACGTGCGCGGCGGGCAGAAGGACCACGGGCGGCAAAACCGGATCGAAGGCCGGCTATTGCCCGGACAGAGGGCCGTGGTCGTCGAGGACCTGATTTCCACCGCCGGCAGCGCCGTGGAAACGGTGGAGGCCCTCCGGGACGCGGGGGCGGAGGTGCTGGGCATCGTCAGCATCTTCACCTACGGCATGAAAAAGGGGCGGGAGCGGCTGGAAGAAGCCGGAATCGTAAACCACAGCCTGACGGATTTCGACACGGTGGCGCAGGTGGCCGCCGAGCAGGGCGCGATACCGGAATCCGACCTGGAGCGCCTGAAGCGCTTCCGGGACAACCCGCAGGACGAATCGTGGATAGGAGCGGAAAAATGAAGAGCCTCATCAGCATCATGGACCTGGACGAAAAGGACATCGGCACGATGATGGATACGGCGGACGACATCATCGCCAACCCCGGGGACTATTCCCGCCGGATGGCCGGGAAAAAGCTGGCCTCGCTGTTCTTCGAGCCCTCCACGCGCACCCGGCTGAGCTTCGAGGCGGCGATGTACGAGCTGGGCGGCCACGTCATCGGGTTCTCCGAGGCCCAGTCCAGCTCCGCCGCCAAGGGGGAGAGCGTGGCGGACACGGTGAGGACCGTCAGCTGCTATGCGGACATCATCGCCATGCGCCACCCCAAGGAGGGCGCGCCGCTGGTGGCGTCGCAGAACGCCACGGTGCCCGTCATCAACGCCGGGGACGGCGGGCACAACCACCCCACCCAGACCCTGGCGGACCTGTTCACCATCCGCCGGGAGAAGGGGCGGGTCTCCGGCCTGACGGTGGGCGTCTGCGGCGACCTGAAGTTCGGCCGCACGGTGCACTCCCTGCTGGAAGCCCTAAGCCGCTATGAAGGCAACCGCTTCGTGATGGTGTCGCCGGAAGAGCTCAAGGTGCCCAGCTACGTCAAGCAGCACCTGAAGAACAACCATATCCCCTATACCCAGACCACCGACCTTACGCAGGCGCTGCCGGAACTGGACGTGCTGTACATGACCCGGGTGCAGAAGGAGCGCTTCTTCAACGAGGCCGACTACATCCGCCTGAAGGACTCCTACGTGCTCACGCCCCAGAAGCTGGAAGGGGCGAAGGAGGACCTCATCATCATGCACCCCCTGCCCCGGGTAAACGAAATCTCCGTCGCGATCGACCGGGATCCCCGGGCCTGCTACTTCAAGCAGGTTCTCAACGGCAAGTACATGCGCATGGCGCTCATCCTGATGATGCTGGAGGGAGAGAAATGAACATCGACGCGATCAGGAACGGCATTGTCATCGACCACATCAAGGCGGGCGACGGCATGCGGATCTACAACTTCCTGAACCTGGGCGAGCTGGACTGCTCCGTCGCCCTGATTAAGAACGCCAGCAGCACTAAGGCGGGCAAGAAGGACATCATCAAGGTGGACCGGGTGCCGGACATCGACCTGAACGCCCTGGGCTTCATCGACCCAAACATCACCATCAACATCATCCGGGACAGCGTGCGCGTGGAAAAGTACCACCCGGAGCTGCCAAACCAGATGACCAACATCCTGCGCTGCAAGAACCCGCGCTGCATCACTACCACCGAGCAGGAGCTGCCGCACGTGTTCGTGCTCAGCGACCGGGAGAAGCACGAATACCGCTGCGTCTACTGCGAAAGCCGGGCGCCGGCGCTGTAAGGCGGGCCCGGCGGCAATAGCACCGCCAACGAATCAGCCGTACCCCGTTCCGGCTTTCCGGAATTGGGGCGCGGCTTGTCCTGTGGCTTTCCGGTTCCGGGGGGTTCTCATAAACTGTACCCCGTCAAACGTCCGCCACACGGAGTTTTGCAACTATTTTCCGTCCGTACACCGGGGATGTAACGAACGGGCTTTACTAACTCACTGGTTGGTACAAAGACTGGGGCAGACCGGTGCGAAAAATTGCTGCCACTTATGCTACTAACTCAGCGTTGATTATGCGTTTTAAGCGCTTTTTCGCGAGAGCAGATGTTCTTTTCCGCGGTGAAATAAACGGCGAAACCCCCTGATTTCTCAAGGGGTTTCTCTGGCGCGCCCTGCAGGATTCGAACCTGCGGCCTTTTGATTCGTAGTCAAACACTCTATCCAGCTGAGCTAAGGGCGCCAATGCCATAAAAGTGCAGTGCTTTCAAGGCTTTCGGAGTATACCATCGGGATGATTTTATGTCAAACTATTTTATGATAGATGTCAGTATCAATAACCTCGTCAGCTCGTTACCGTTTTAACACAAGTTTTTTCTTGTCTTTTCTTGGTTTTCTGAACATCGTACTCATCAGCAATCCCGTCAAATCATCCATTGTCTTCGATGATTTTTGCGAATATTCTTCCATCACTCAATCAAGCCAACTAATCTTTCCACAATCGATGTCATTTGGCGCAATCCCGAGATGATGATCTTCTACACCAGTTACAGTTCATTTTATCCTGGTTAGTCTGACAACGCAGAAAGCTGCAGCTAACAAGGCAAAGGAAATCCCAACCACCTACCTGATAAGCAGGGTCTCCTGAAAAACATCCAATCAAATGTTTTAGGCCCAGGTGGTTTGTTTCGCCGCTCCCTCGCCATTTTTTCCGCATGCTCCCGTGCAATCTTCGCATTGCCCGCGTCGCTCGTCAGCTTGAGAATGATCAACGCTATTGCAAACAGTAAAGCCGCTTCATCACCCCATAATGATTATAACGCATTCCATAAAGCAAGAACGCAGATTTCCAGGCCGATATCCAGCAGACGTCCAGGCCGTTATGCAACAGCAGGCAGGAAGGAACCGCCCGCCAGCGCGGGGCATCCCCGCAGAAACAATGCGCGTATGTGCAGGGCTGGTTCCAAAGGATCAAACCAGGAAGCGCGCAGGAAGGGCGATTATGGCTGGCCGCCGCGGCGCGAGGTGCTATAATAGGCCGAAAAACGGAAAGGGGCGACAGGGCATGGCAGGCGAGACGATTTATGAAAGCAACCCGGCGTTCGCGGGCATGGCGATGGCCATGGGCGAGATTTCGTTCTTTTGCGAAGGGATGGAGCAGAAGCTGACCCTGGTGACGCCGGTGTGGGAGCCGGAGAGCGGGCAAAACCCACGCTTCCCGCTGGTGGTCTTCGTGCAGGGCAGCACCTGGACGAGCCCGGACCGCTTCTTCCAGCTGCCGCAGCTGTGCGCCTACGCGCAGCAGGGCGTCGCCGTGGCCTCCATCACCCACCGGGACTGCCTGCAGGGGTATCCCTTCCCCGGCTACCTGAAGGACGTGAAGGCCGCCGTCCGCTTCCTGCGCAGCCAGGCGGAGGCGTTCGGGCTGGATCCGGCGCGCGTCGGCGTGATGGGCACCTCCTCCGGCGGCAACGCCGCGCTGCTGTGCGCGCTGACCCCGGGCGACGCGCGGTATGAAACGGCGGACTACGCCGGGTTCCCGGACAGTGTCCGCGCGGCGGCGGCCTGTTTCGCGCCCTCCGACCTGCCGGGCATGCAGGCGTCCAGCGGCCGGACGCCGGAATCCGGCGGCAAGCTGATCGACATCATGATGGCCTTGATCGGGCAAGCCGGCGTGGAGCAGACCCTCAAAGCCATGAGCCCGGCCCATGAGGTGCGGGCGGGGACGCGCTTTCCCGCCTTCCTGTTGGCGCACGGCGACGCGGACGAGGTAGTGCCCTACGCCCAGTCGGAAGGCATGCACCGACGGCTCCTGGACGCGGGCGCAGACAGCCGGCTGCTGCGCGTGCGCGGCGCTGGGCACGAGGGCAGCTTCTGGAGCGCGGCGCTGCACGCGGACATCCTGCGGTTTTTTAAGGCGCACCTGTAGGGGCGAAGCGGGAAACCCGCGCCGGCAAGTCCCCCTTGTTTGCCGGTTCAGCGCGGGATTTCACGCCGCCGGCGCGCTTTGACGCGCCCTGACGGCTATGCTATCCTGTGCGGGAGAAGACGGGACGGCGGGGGAGGGAGCGGCATGATCGCGCCTTTTAGGGTCGGGGAGGTCCTGCGCCCCTTCCTCGGCACGGATTTCCTCCGGCGCAACGCCGACCTGCCGGCGCAGGCCGCGGAAGCACTGTCCTCCTTCCGGCCCGCGCGCCAGACGCTTCTGCGACTGGCCGAACAGGTGGACAACCTGCTGTTCATGCGGGTGCGGGAGGACACGAACGGCCGGATGGCCCTTCTGATGGACGGCGGCGCGCTGATTCGCCTGCGCATGGCCGACTTCACGGTGATGGCGGACGAGCTGCTCTACCTGCTGCTGGAAAACCTGCCTGTCACCCCGCAAAACCAGGCGCTCCTCCGCGAATACTCCATGCGCTCCAACTCCCTCTCCGCGCTGCGCGCTCTGTACCTGCTGTACAGGGAGCTGCAGGAGCCGGAAGAAACCCAAACCCTGCGCCGCGTCATCACGTCCTGCCACGAACCCTGGCGGTTCAAGCCCTGGATCGGCGCGGGTGGATAAGGAGACACCATTGGGCAGAATCATCGCCGTCGCCAACCAGAAGGGCGGCGTGGGCAAGACGACAACGGCTGTAAGCCTGTCGGCCTTCCTGGCCGGGGACGGGCTGGAGACGCTGCTGCTGGACGCGGACCCCCAGGGCAACTCCACCAGCGGCCTGGGCGTCTCCACGGGCGGGAAGACGACCTACGAGGTCCTGATCGGCGGTCTGGGCGCCGGGGAAGCCATCCTCCCGACCCGGGTTCACCGGCTGTCCCTGCTGCCGGCCGACATCCGGCTGGCCGCGGCGGAGGTGGAGCTGGTCGGCCTGCCGCGCCGCGAGCACCGGCTGCGGGACGCGCTGGCGGATATCAAAGGCCGGTTTGACTACGTCCTCATCGACTGCCCCCCTTCCCTGAGCCTGCTCACCTTAAACGCGCTCACAGCCGCGGACAGCGTTCTGGTGCCCATCCAATGCGAATATTACGCGCTGGAGGGCGTGAGCGCGCTGATGAACACCGTCGCCCGGGTGCAGAAATCCCTCAACCCCGCCCTGCAGCTGGAGGGCGTCGCGCTGACGATGTTCGACGGGCGGACCAACCTGTCCCTGCAGGTGGCGGACGAGGTTAAGAAACACTTCAAGGGCAAGGTGTTCCGTTCCGTCATCCCGCGCAGCGTGCGCCTGGGCGAAGCCCCCAGCCACGGGCTGCCCATCGGGATGTACGACCCCCGCAGCGCCGGCGCGGAAGCCTATCAGGCGCTGGCGCGCGAAATCTCCGGGAAAAAGAACCGGTAAATTAGCGAGGACGCCGAACGATATGAAGAAGTCCGCACTGGGCCGCGGCCTGGACGCGCTGTTCCCCCCGGAAGACCACGAGGGGGAGGTGCTGCAGGTTTCCATCGACCTCCTTGACCCCAGCCCGGGGCAGCCGCGGAAAGCCTTCCCGCCGGAAAGCCTGGAGGAACTGGCGCTATCGATTCGGAAAATCGGCCTGCTCCAGCCCATCCTGGCTTCGAAGGAGGGCGGGCGCTACCGCGTCATCGCCGGGGAGCGGCGCTTCCGCGCCGCGCGGCTGGCGGGGCTTTCGCAGGTGCCGGTGATGGTGCGCTCCCTGCCGGAGCATGAGCGCCGGCTGGCCGCGCTGACGGAGAACCTGCAGCGCGAGGACCTCAACGCCATGGAGGCGGCGCAGGCGGTGCGCCTAATGATGGACGAGGGCGGGCTGACCCAGGAGGACGCCGCGAAGGCGCTGGGCAAGTCCCGCCCCGCCGTCGCCAACCTGCTGCGGCTGCTCCAGTTGCCCGGGGACGTGCAGGAGATGGTGCGCCGGGGCGAATTGAGCGAAGGCCACGCCCGCGCGCTGGCCGGCGTTGCGGACCCGGCACGGCAGGCCGCGCTGGCGCGCAGGGCTGTGCGCGAGGGGCTCAGCGTGCGCGCGCTGGAAGAGCTGGCGAAGAAACCGGAGGCCCCTCCCCGCGCGGCGGGCAAGCCGCAGCCCCCCGAGTTCGCCGATTTCCAGGAGCGGCTTCGGGAAGCGCTGGGCGTGCGCGCGCAGATTGCCGGCAATCTGCACAAGGGGCGCATCATCCTGCGCTACGCGTCCTTCGAGGAACTGGAAGGCATCTACGAGGCCGTGCAAAGGCTGACGGAATAGCGTCCCAAGGGGTGAAGCGCCGGCAGGCTTCGCCGACGCTTTTTTGACGCCTTGTGCGCCGTCCTGTATACTGTTTCGCATAAAAGGGCGGAGGAAACGGGATGGAGCGCATCAGGGTGCTGGCCGTCGCAGACGAGGAAAGCGGCTACATCTGGGACCATTTCGACCGCTCCAGGTTCCGCGGGGTGGACCTAATCCTTTCCTGCGGCGACCTAAAACCCGCCTACCTGTCCTTCCTGACGACGATGGTGGCGGCGCCCCTGTTTTACGTGCACGGAAACCACGACGCCCGCATGCTGGACGAGCCGCCGGAGGGCTGCGACAGCCTGGAGGAAAAGATACGGGTGTTCCGCGGGGTGCGCTTCCTGGGTTTCGGCGGCTGCAACTCCAGGAGCCCCAAGCCCCTCCATTATTCCGAGGCGGAGATGGGGCGCCGGGTCGCGCGGCGGATGCAGGAAATCAGCTTCCACGGCGGGTTCGACGTGCTGGTCACCCACGCGCCGGCCTACGGGCTGGGCGACGGGGAGGACGCCTTCCACCGCGGGTTCCGCGCCTACCGCGCGCTGTTGGACCTCTACCAGCCCGCCTTCCACTTCCACGGTCACCAGCACCTGAACTACGGCGCCGGGCAGCGCGCGCTGCAGCACGGACTCACGACCGTCTACAACGCCGGGGGCTACAGCGTGATGGAACTGACCTTCCCAAGCCTGCCCGAGAAACGCAGGCGAATCAGCTATATCAAGGCGCGCTACGACTGGGGGAAGGCCTATGGAAAGCAGCCTTAACCAGCAGGCGCGGGCTGAGTACGCCCAGGCTTTGCGCAGCGGCCAGCGCGCCTTGCGGGAGCGGACCAGCCGCGGGGAGCGGGGCAACCTGCCCGCGCTGGACGACCTGACCGGCCAGACGCGCGTCATCGCCTACATGAAGCAGCCGCAGCGGGAGATTTCCCTCTCCCGGGTGACCGGCACGTACACCGCCGCGCGCGCCAACTCCTTCGCTGCCAACTTCATGCCCCTGCACCCGGAAAACAGCGAGTTTGCCAGCAAGTGGATGTCCCTGTGCGCCATCCACATGGGCGAGGGGCTGCGCGACCCGGTCGAGGTGTACGAGTACCTCTGGCAGTACTACGTCATCGAGGGCAACAAGCGCGTCAGCATCCTCAAGCACTTCGGCTCCCCCACCGTCCGCGCGGACATCACCCGCGTGGTGCCCCAGCTGGACGAGGACGACCCGGACACCGCCGTCTATTACGCCTACCTGCGCTACGACAAGGAAGGCCGGTTCAAGAACCTGCGGCTGTCCAGCGAAGAAGCCTACGGGCAGCTCGCCGGGCTGGAAGCCAACTTCCCGGAGCGGGCGGACGCCGCCGGGCGCCCCAACTACAACGCGATGTACCTGCAGTTCGAGGCTGCCTACGCGCGGGTGAAGTCTCCCCTGCCCCTGGGCGACGCCTTCCTGGAATACCTGAAGGTGTACGGTCTGCCGGAGGACACGACGCTGTCGGAGATGGAAGACCGCATCGTCACCCTGCTGCCGCAGCTGGAATTGGCCGGCCACAGGCCGCCGGAGCCCACGCTGGTGCTCACCCCCCGGGAAAAGCCGACTGCCGGGCTCATCACGCGCCTGTTCGGGAGCCGGCGCGGCGCGAAAGTGGTTTTCGCCTATCCCGCGGGACGGCGGGAGGACAACTGGATCGGCGCGCACGAGCAAGGTCGCCGGGCGATGCAGGAAAAACTGGGGGAAGGCGTCGACAGCAGCTTCATCGACGGGCTGTCCCCCCACAACGTCTACGAGAAACTCAACGGCGAGGCCGGCGGCGCCGACCTGCTGTTCATCACCGCGTCCAACCTCGCGCTGCCGGCCCTGCGCTTCTCCCTGGAGCACCCCGGCTGCCTGACCCTGGTCTACTCGCGCATCCGGGAGGACTATCGCCTGAGCACCTACTACGGGCGGTACTACGAGCCGGTGTTCCTCTGCGGCATGGCGGCGGGCATGGCCACCCGGAGCGGGACCGTCGCCTATGTCACACCCCGGACGGACTACAGCCGTCACACCGCCGACATCAACGCCTTCGGCCTGGGCGCGCGTTCCGTACGCCCGGACGTCCAAGTGCTGCTGGCATGGAAGGACGTGCTGCCCTATCAGCCGCTGACCTGCCAGAAGGGGCTGAAGGCCGCGGCGGAACAAGGCGCGGATATCGCCTACACGCCGCTGTACCCGGGGCTTTCGGTACCGGACCTGCCCGGGAACGTGTTCTCCGCCGTGTTTCGCCTGGACGGGGAGGGCACGCCCCTTTCCTACCTGGCCGCGCCGCAGTGGGACTGGGGCCGGTTCTACGCGGAAATCACCGAAAGCTTTTTGAACGGCAGCCTGGACATCCTGCGCGTCATCGACCGGGGGGACCCCAGCGTGACGGGGCTGTGGTGGGGCCTGGGCGCGGGCGTGCTGCGCTTCCTGTCCTCCCCCGCGCCGGGGGTGCCGGGCGGCCACCTGCTGCATTACCTGCGCTCCGGCATTGCGCGGGACGGCTTCGACCCCTTCCGCGGGCCGGTCCTGGACGCGGAAGGACGGCTCAGGGTCGCCGGGAACAGCGGGCTGAAGCCCTTCGAGGTGCTGAATATGGAATGGCTGTGCGACTTTATCCGCGTCATATAGCGGTTTCGACGTTCCGGCGGGTACATTCCCATCGATTCCAAGGAAAGCGAGACGTACATGGAAAAAAAGAAACGGAACAAAACCGCCGTCTGGCTCGTGCTGCTGGCGGTCATCCTGGCCCTGGGGCTGGGCGGGCTGTACCGCGTGGGCCAGGGCGAGCAGGCGCTGGTGCTGACCTTCGGCCAGGTGACCGACACCAACGGGCCGGGCCTGTACTGGCGCATGCCGGGGATGCAGCAGGTGGTGTCCCGCAGCGTGACCACCATCCACAACGTGGAGTACGGATACCGGACCTCCATCGGCGGCACCAGCCGCACGGCCGCCCAGTACCGGGACGAGATGGACGAGTCGGTCATGCTGACCAACGACAACTCCATCGTGCAGCTGGAGGCCATTTACCAGTACACCATCAGGGACGTGCGCGAGTTCCTCTTCGACGTGGAGGACCCGGAAGGCACGATGCACCTGGCGTTTGAGGCCATCCTCCGCCGCAACATCCAGAGCCGCTCCCTGGACGACGCGCTGCTGAACAAGGACGCGATCGAGCAGGAGGTGCTGCCGGATTTCCAGGCGCTCATCGACTCCTACGACATGGGCGTTAAAGTGCACAGCGTGCACATCCAGAACATCACCGTGCCCGACGCCGTCACCTCCTACTACGAGGACGTCAACAACGCCAAGAACGAGATGACGAGGCGGCTGGACGAGGCGCAGCAGTACGAGTTCCAGGTGCTTCCGCAGGCGCGTTCCAAGGCGTACGAGATTGTCCAGCAGGCCATCGCCTACGAGGCCGGGGCGACCGCGCGGGCGGAGGCCGACACCGCCGTGTTCAAGGCCGTGCTGAAGGAATACCAGGCTGAGCCCCAGTCCGCGCGCAGCCGAATGCTGATTGAGACCATGGAGGCCATCCTGGGCGGCGCGGGCCGGCTGGTCATCGTGGACCAGAACGACAACGTGCTGCAGCACCTGGACATCGGCGCGGCCGACGGCGCCGCGGGAGGGAACTGAGATGCAGAACAACCCGAATAGCAACTGGCCTCCGCGCCGGCCGGCGGTTACAAACAAGGCCGCAGAGATGCTAAAGAACTTCGCCCGGAAAAACACGAAGCTGCTGATCATCCTGGCCGTGGTCCTCATCGGCGCCCTGATTCTTCTCAACGAGTCCTTCTTCATCGTCGGCGAGGCGGAGCAGGCCGTGGTCAGCCGCTTCGGCGTCATCAAGTCCATCATCCTGGACGACAAGAACACCTTCCACGAGCGTTTTTCGCCGCTGCTGAAAGACGAGATCACCAGCTCCGGCGCGGTCGCCATCCGTCGCGGCAGCGGGCTGCACTTCAAGGTGCCGTTCGTGGACAAGGTGGACAAGTTCCCCTCCCTCCTGTTCAACTACACCTCCAACTCCGAAACCGTGAACACGAGCGAGAAAAAGCAGTACAACATCACCACCTATGCCCAATGGCGCATCGCGGACCCCGCCCTGTTCAGCCTGAAGCTGGGCTCGGAGATGAACGCGGAGAACCAGCTGGACAACCTCATCCACCCGGTCATCGTGCAGGCCATCAACCGCCTGCTGGCGGAGGATTTCATCTCCAACAAGGAAGCCCTCAACGCCGCCCTGAAGGCCGGGCTGGAAACCATCAACCGCGACATGGTCATCCGGGGCATCGAGGTGACCGACATCCAGGTGCACCGCACCATCCTGCCCCAGGCAAACGTGGAAACGACCTACGACCGCATGAAGGCCGACCGCGCCAAGGTCGCCCAGCAGCTGCGCAGCGAGGGCGAGGAAACCTACCGCAAGATGGTCGCCGACACCGAACTGAAGGCCGCCCGAATCGAGGCAGACGCGACGCGCACGGCGGGCGAGACCCGCGCCCGCGCGGACGCCGCCGCGATGGGCATCTACAACAACGCCTACAAGGCCGACCCGGCGTTTTACCAGTTTTGGCGTTCCTTGCAGGCCCTGCGCGGCAGCTTCCAGAAAAACAGCCTGCTCGTCCTCAACCAGGAGCACCCGCTGTGGAAGCAGCTGGTGGAGTGGGGCTTCGGAACGCCGCAGCCTTAGACGGGGCAGCCCTGCATCGGTTTTGCCGGGAGGGAAGCCTCCCGGTCTTGTACTGCCCCCCCAAAAGTTGGACGAGGTGATTTTTAGTTTTTTTGACAATCTGGCCGGGAGGCTTGCCTACCCGGTTTTTTCATTGCGGGATAATCTTGGCGGTTTGAGCCGTGCGGTCATGCTAAACGGAGGAGTATACGCACGGATGGGCCGGGAATTTTTGATGACGATGCAAAGCCGAAAGAACGAGGCGTAGCCGTAGCCTGCGCCGAGTGAACGAGGCAAAGCAGCGTCGCAAAAAGCCGGTTCATCAAAGCGATTGCGATTGAGTTTAGTATCAGTCCGCGGGCTTGATCTTCTCCCCCCAGACGCCGAGGAAATGCGCCGCGACGAAGCCGGCGGCCGCGACCAGCACGCACAGGACGCCCTGGCCGAAGGAGGCGACTTGGTATTCCGGCGGCGGAAAGATGACGATGGCCAGCGTGCTGGCGAGCACAAGCCCGACCACCGCGTTGCTGGTCACGCCGTAATGACGCTCAAAGAGCCGGTCCACAAAGCGTGCGAAGACGAAGGCGACCACCGCGATGCCCAGCAGCAGGGGGATGACGACGGCGAGGTTCAGGTCCTTCACCGCGGCCATGATCTTGGTGTAGATGCCCATGAACAGGAGGATAGAGGAGGAGGACAGGCCCGGCACCACCAGGCTGAAGCCCCAGATGAGGCCGGACGCGAAGCTGAGGGGCACCGTGGGTTCCAGGTCCTGCGCGCTGCCCCTGGACATGAGGAAGAGGAAGGCCATCAGCAGGACAAAGCCCAGGATGAGGGCCAGGCGGTTGTTCCTGCGCTCCCCGGCGCTGAGCGCGGCACCAGCCCTGGGTTTCTGGGCCGCGCGGAACAGCAGCGGCACGGTGCCCAGGATGAGGCCGATGAACAGGGCCAGGGGGATGGGCGAGGAGCCGGAGAACAGCCAGGCCACCAGCTTGGCGAAGCCCCAGAACCCCAGGCCTACGCCCAGGATGACGGGGATGAACAGCCGGTAGTGCGTTTTGAACGTGGCGACAGGCCGGGCCAGGAAGGCCATCATCGGCCGGTAGATGCCGAAGACCGCCGCCAGCACGCCGCCGGATACGCCCGGCAGGATGGCGCCGCCGCCGATGAGCGCGCCCTGGATGACCCGGTAGAGGAAGAGAAGCGGGCTTTCCCGGCCCTGCCGCGGCTGATCGTTCATGCGCTTGCCTCCTTTGAATCCCGGTTTTCCCCCGTTTGCCTCCCCCTTGGAGACGATGCGGCAAAGGCTGGCCGCGGCGCCTGCGCCGGCAACAGCTCCACCCGGGGAATGCCCAGCGCGTCCAGGTGTTGGACGGCCAGGTCGAAAATCTCGCATTCCGTCAGGCGCTCCGGCTTGTGCGCGTCCAGGCCGACGACGGCGCTGACGCCCTCCCGCGCGGCGATCTGCCAGAATGCCGGCGCGGGGTAGCCCGCCCCGCGGCGCCAGGTGTTGTAAAAGCCGGAGAGGTTGAACTCCAGCGGCACACCGCAGGCCCTGGCCGCGGCGCAGACGTCCTTTGCGGCGGCGCGGCAGTCGTCGTCAAAGCGCGCGTAGCCCTGCATGAACAGATCC
>JAPXQZ010000023.1:0-13574 GCA_033813835.1 Clostridia bacterium
CCCTGGCATTCCATACCGCTCAGGCCGACGGCGTCTATGAGTCGATCTGCGCTTTCGTCCAGGCGAACGCGCAGGCGGAGCTGTACGCGTGTGAAAAGGAGCTGATATAGGGGAGCAGGCCGGGGGTTCTGCTTCGCCTCGCCCGCTCACATCCCCAGTTCCCCCATCGTCACGTACCGCACCGCGTACAGCTCGGTGACGGGGTTCTTCCGTTCATAATCGCAGAAGGCAAGATCAGCGTCCGGCGTGGCGTACAGGAACCCAAAGGCGCGTAGCGCGCCAGGTTCGCGGGGGAACCGGCGGTCCAGCGCGCGCTTTGCCGTGTGGAAGCGCGCGTCCGGAATTTTGAGGCAGGCAGGCATGACCGTGGTGAGCGTGGACGCCAGGCGGTCCGTCAGCAGCAGGTCGCGCAGCTGCGGCGCTTGGTCTGGGATCGCCCGGGTTGCGGCGCTGTAAATGCGCTGCGTCACCTCTTCCAGCGAAAGTCCTTTTTGTCCCTGTTCTGCCGGCGGGATTTCCCGGCCCAGCGCCTCGAAGAAGGCGAAGGGGGAAACGCCCCGGGAAAATAAGAAGTGCAGCGCGCCCTGGAACCGACCGGCATTGTACGACTTGTCCAGACCGCGTTCTGCACACTTCAGAACTTGGATGTCCTCAGGGCTCAGCCAGGGGGTTTCCAGCACCTCATAGGGCGCAAGCGGGTCAAACCGGCAGGGATAGGTTTCAGGTTCCTCCCGCATGGCGCTGCCGTGCAGCAGTTTGAGAAAGCCCAGCTGCAGCGCGTGCGGTTTCAGGGATACAGCCTCGTCCAGCCCGGCCTTGAAGCCTTCCAGGCCTTCGCCCGGCAGCCCGGCGATCAGGTCCAGGTGCACGTGCGCCTTTCCGGTTGAGATCAGCGCCTTGATGTTTTCCTTCAGCCGTGACATATCGGTCCTTCGACGGGCGCGCAGGAGCGTTTCGGGGTTCATGGACTGCAGCCCGATTTCAAACCGGAACAGCCCCGCGGGGCTGTTTTCCACCGCGTCCAGCAGTGCCCGGTCGATCCGATTGCCCGCGATTTCGAAATGGAAGGCGACACCCTTCGGGATGTCCCGGCCAGCGCGCTCCCGAATGAAACCCAGGATGGCGGCTGCCCGGGCGCGGTCGGCGTTGAAGGTGCGGTCTACGAATTTGACGGTTCCGGCGCCGGAATTGGCCAGGGACAGAATATCCTGAAAAGCCTGCGGCAGCGGGAGGAAGCGGGTCTTGCCCGCCCGTCCGGACAGGCAGAACGCGCAGGCGTAAGGGCAGCCGCGGCTGGTCTCCAGATAGGCGATCCGGCCCTTTTGCGCGGCCAGGAACTCCGGGCTGAGGGGGAGGGGCGGCACCGTTTCTTCCGCGTGAGGCGTGCTTTCCAGAATCCTTCCATCCTGTCTTCGGCACAGCCCGGGGATGCCAGTAAGCCCGCCCAGGCCGCCCAGCGCGTCCGCCAGCAGGGCCAGCGGCCGTTCCCCCTCCCCGGCAATCAGGTAATCGGCCTCAGGGAAGGCAGCCATCGCATCCGCCGCGCGAAAGGAAACCTCCGGCCCGCCCAGCACGATAGCGCAGCCAGGCAGCATTGCGCGCAGGCGCGGCAGTAGTCCCGCGATAAAGTGGATGTTCCAGATGTAGCAGGAGATGCCCAGCAGGTCCGGCGTTCCCTCTGCCAGCCGCTCCAGCACGGCCTCCCTTGGCTCGTTCACCGTACCCTCGACGACGCGGACCCGGTGCGGCAGGCGGGCATGCGATGCAATTCCCGCCCTGAGGCACCAGGGGGCCAGGGCGGCGTGCACGTATTGGGAATTGACGGCGGCCAGCGTGACGGTCAAGGGCCGTCCCGGCGCGCGCCCCGCATCTTGCAAGAGAATCTCCTTTGCCGTTGATGGCGTCATGCTATCATACCGCGCGGAAGACCGGAACCACCCGGCATTATAAACAACCGCCTGAAAGCACAGGCGGCTGTTCTTGATTAAGCAGAGGTGCGGAGCTACGGTCGGAAGCCGGCCTGGACCCCGCGAGCTGTATCCGGGAACGGCTACACCAGCGCCTGCATCAGCTTCCGGACTGCCTCCAGGTCGTTTTTCCGCCCGGCCAGCACCTGTCCCCCCCGCAGCGCGGGGTGCTTTTCGTGATAGGTGGGCTGGGGCTTCTCATACAGAACGCCGATGGGTATGCGCTCGCCGAACTCCTCCGCCAGCCGCATCGCCTGTTCGAGGTTTCCGGTATCATGGCTGTCGTCCAGCTCGTACACGTGGCTGTTGTACCAGGCGTAGGTGTTGAGCTTGTTGAAGGTCACGCAGTTCTGGAAGATGTCCACCAGCGCGTAGCCCTTGTAGGCGATGGCGCGTTTCATCAGGTTCTCCAGGTGCTCCGGCCGGCCGGAGAAGCCGCGCGCCACGAAGCCCGCCCCGGCGGCCAGCGCCATCAGCACGGGGTTGAAGGGGATGGCGCTGCTGCCGTCCACCTGCACGTCCGTCGCCATCCCCTCCAGCGTGGTGGGGGAGGCCTGACCCTTGGTCAGGGCATAGAGCTGGTTGTCATGGACGAAGTGGGTGATGTCGACGTTGCGGCGGATGTTGTGGATGAAGTGGTTCCCCCCCTCGCCGTAGCTGTCCCCGTCGCCGGTGTTGATAATGACGGTCAGGTTCGGGTTCATCATCTTGGCGGCGACCGCGGGCGGCACCGCGCGCCCGTGGAGGCCGGAGAAATGGTTGGCCTCGAAATACTGTGGCAGCTTGGCAGCCTGCCCGATGCCGCCCACCAGCAGCACGTCGTGGGGATTCTTGCCCAGGCTTTCCAGCACGTTGCCAATCGCGCCCAGGATGCCGAAATTGCCGCAACCTGGGCACCAAGCGGTCTCCAGGGGCTTATAAACACGTTTTTCCATCATTATTCCGCCTCCAGCACGCGGCGGGCGATTTCCGCGCCGCTCATCTGCCGGCCGTCGTAGCGCAGGACGCTCCCCTTCATCACAAGGCCTGTTTCCTGCCGGATGAGGGAGGCCAATTGGCCGGTGTAGTTCTGTTCCACGTTGTACAGCGCCCTGGCGCCCGCCGCAAGGCGCGTCAATTCCTTTTGCGGAAGCGGCCAGACGTCCGCAAACACCAGCGCGCCGTACCGCTGTGCGCCCGTCCCGTTCAAGAGATGGACAGCCTCCTCCAGGGGGCCGTACATGGAGCCCCAGCCGATGAGCAGCACCTCCGGCGTCTCAGCCCCCAGCAACTCCGGCTCCTCCAGTTCCTCTTTAAGTCCGTCCAGTTTGCGCATCCGCTTTTCCATCATCCGGCTGCGGGTCTCGCCATCCTCAATGATGCGGCCGTACTCGTCGTGCTCGTCCGAGTCCGCCGCCGCGAAACCCCGCCGGTCTCCCGGGAAAATGCGCGGGGAAACGCCGGAATCCGTATCGCGGTACCGGGCGTAAGGCACATCCGCCTTCGGCGCTTCCGGCTCGTACGGTGCAACGGCCGCCGGGTCGGGCGGCACGACGGCGGCCGTGGAATCCGCCAGGTACTGGTCGCTGAGGATAATGACGGGCATCTGGTACTTTTCCGCCATCTGAAGGGCGCGCGCCGCCTGGCGGAAAGCGTCCAGGTGGTGGCGGGGCGCGATCACCATGCGCGGGAACTCCCCCTGGGCAGCGGAAATGACAAACCGCAGGTCGCTTTGCTCCGTCCGGGTCGGCAGACCGGTCGCCGGCCCCGGGCGCTGAACGTCTACCGCCACCAGCGGAACCTCTGTCATGCCGGAAAGGCCCAGCGCCTCCACCATCAGGCTGAATCCGCCGCCGGACGTGCCGGTCATCGCCCTTCCGCCTGCGAAAGAGGCGCCGATGGCCATGTTGATGGCGGCGATTTCGTCCTCCGCCTGCTCCACCAAAATGCCCGTCTCCTTGGCTGTCTGCGCCAGGTATTCCAGGATGGAGGTGGAGGGAGACATCGGATAGGCGGAATAGAACTGCAGCCCCGCGGCCAGCGCGCCCAAGGCCAGCGCCCGGTTCCCGGAAACCAGCATCCGCTCCGGCAAGGAACCCTGCGGCTGTGGGAACCTTTCAGGGGCCGCCCCGTGACCCGCCTGCAGGGCCTTGACGTTGACGTCGACCAGCTCCGGCCTGAGCAGCTTGGCGAATACGCCCGCTGCCCTTGCCGCATCGAAGGGGAACCCGAACAGGCGCAGCGCGGTGCCCATGGCGACGCTGCCGGCTGCCCGGGCGTTCCCCAGCGAGCGGGCGATGCCTGCCAAGTCCAGGGTCAAAGCGCGCGGGTCGTCCGTCTGCGCGTCCTTGTCGCACAGGATGAACCCCCCGGGCTTCAGTTCTCCCGCGTGCAGCGCGATGGTTTCCGCGTTGAAGGCGACCAGCCCGTCCAGCTCCTCCGAATGCGCGCGCACGTCATTTTCTCCGAAGCGGACGCGCAGATAGTTATGCCCGCCCCGGATGCGGGACATCAGGTCGCGCTGCGTAAACACGCCGCACCCGGAATCCTTGATAAACAGTTCCAGCGTAGAACCGGCCGTGTCAATGCCCTGGCCGGCCGCGCCGCCGATGAGCAGGTTGTACAATGGTTTTCCTCCTGTCTCTTTCTCCACGGGGCGCATCCGCCCTCCACTTCCCATCATACCCTGAATTGTCTTTTCGTTTTATATGGAAAGGAACGGCCGACGGTTTTCCGCCGGCCTGGGAACCCCGTCAAAGCGGCTGAACGTTTAATACGCCTTCGCGAAGTACATCACCTTGTCCGCGGTCTCGCCGCAGCAGACGCATTGGTCCGCGAAGGGCGTCTGGTCAAAGGGCATGTTCCGGCTGGTGGCGGAGAAGGCGTCCTTGACCTTGTCCTCGCACTCCCGCCTGCCGCACCACATCGCGCGGGCGTAGCCGCGGCCAACCTGCTCGCCCAGTTCTTCCCAGGTATGCACGTCGCGGGTCCTGGACAGGCGAAATTCGTCCGCGATGCGGAACATTCCCTTGCGGATATCTTTCAGCAGGGTCTTTACGCCTTCTTCCAGGCCGGACAGGGGCAGGGTCCCCTTTTCAAAGGTATCCCTGCGCATATAGCTGGCAACGCCGTTCTCGATATCCCGCGGCCCGATTTCCAGCCGCAGGGGTACGCCTTTCAGTTCCCACTCGTTGAACTTCCAGCCCGGGGACACGTTGTCCCGGTCGTCCAGCTTGGACCGGATGCCGGCCGCCTTCAGCTGTTCATGAACCTCCGCGCACTTTTCCATCACGCCGCCCTTGTGCGCGGCGATGGGCAGGATAACCGCCTGGATGGGCGCGACGCCGGGGGGCAGTTTCAGCCCGCGCTCATCGCCGTGCGCCATGATGATGGCGCCGATCAGGCGGGTGGACATGCCCCAGCTGGTTTCGTGGCAGTACTCCAGCTGCCCTTCCTTGTTCTGGTAGCGGATTTCGAAGGGCACGGAGAAGTTGGTGCCGAAGTTATGGCTGGTGCCGGCCTGCAGTGCCTTGCCGTCCTGCATCATCGCCTCCACCGAATAGGTGGCGCGGGCGCCGGCGAACTTCTCTTTCTCGCTCTTCTGGCCGGAGAACACCGGGATGGACAGCACGTCCTCGCAGAAGGCGCGGTAAACCTCCAGCATCAGCAGGGTCTCCTCCTGCGCCTCCTCCGCCGTCGCGTGCACGGTGTGCCCCTCCTGCCACCAGAACTCCGCCGTGCGCAGGAAAGGCCGGGTGGTCTTTTCCCAGCGCATGACCGAGCACCACTGGTTGTACTTCATCGGCAGGTCGCGCCAGGACTGCACCCACTGGGCGAACATCGTGCAGAACATCGTTTCGGACGTCGGGCGGATTGCCAGGCGCTCCGGCAGCGTTTCGCCGCCGCCCTGGGTCACCCAGGCCACTTCCGGCGCGAAACCCTCCACGTGCTCGGCTTCCTTGAGCAGCAGGGATTCCGGAATCAGCATGGGCATGGATACGTTCTCGTGCCCCGTGTCCCGGAATCTCCGATCCAGTTCCTCGCGGATAAGCTCCCAGATGCGGTTGCCGTAGGGTTTGAGCGCCATGCACCCGCGCACCGGCGTGTAGTCCATCAGTTCCGCCATACGGACCACGTCGGTGTACCACTGGGAGAAGTTCTCCTCCCGGGGGGTAATGTGCTGGACGAACTCCTGTTTTGCCTGCTTGGCCATGCTGCCTCCTTCAAAAAATCACCCCGCCCCACGCAGGGACGGAGCTGTTGGCGTCCGCGGTACCACCTTGCTTGGCGCTCGCGCGCCCGCTTGAGCCCTTAACGCGGGAAACGGCGGGGATTGGCCGCGGCGGCGGGGCGGGCCTGACCCCCGCGCGCTTTCACCCTCCGCGCTCGCTGATTTGGGCCTGTGTTCCCCGCGAAAGCCTGTTCAATTGCCTATGGAGTATAGCAGAGGGCACGCGCGGAGGCAAGGGAACGACTGCCTTTATTCAGCCGGTTTATACAGCGCAATATAGTCCGCGCTGCGGGCCGGCTCCGCCGCTTCCTCCTGGCTCAGCGGCATGGCGTTGCCAAAGCTGTCCGTGTTCTGGATGGGAGAGTTGAGCGTCAAAATCTGCCAGCCGCCCTCGAAACGCCCCACCATACAGGTGTGGAAGTACGCCCTGCCGTCCAACTCGTAGATGGCCATCAGGTCCATCGCTTCCGTAGACCCGAGAATCCCGGCCTGCCTTTGGATGTTTTCCCTATATCCCGCGCTGTGGGCCTCATCCGCTTCATAACGGTACACGCCCTTGAGGGCCAGGCCTTCCAAGCCCTCGGGATCCAGGCGCGCGATCAACGCTTCCGGCGTGAGCGCTTCGCCGTCCGTCAGGGTCAGCCGTCCGTCGCCGTCCAGCGGCAGAGGGGAGGCGATGCCCAGCCTGCCCTGCGTCGGCAGGCTGGCTGTGAAGGCGAAGGTCTGCCGGCTTGCAATGGCGATCGCGACCATGGCGTTGAGCGAAGCATATGCTGGATAATCCCCGGACGGCAGGGGCATGCCGACCACGGGGTAATAGGAGCGCATGCGCTGAATGGATTTCAAGAGGTTGTGATGCTGTGCCTGCGCATCGGCGGAAAAGTCGTTCAGGGCACCCGCGAAGTCAGCTTCGGCAATCCGCCCTGCGAAGGAGATGACGGTGTCCTGCGGGTTTTCAAAGAGCATAGGTTGTCCGGCGATGGCGGAGGGAGCAGTGTCGTTTCGGGGATATCCCAGCGTTACCTCGGTGTTCCCGACGGTGACCGCAATCACGGCTTCCCCTGGCTGGGCTTCGGTCACCAGCAAGGGAACCCTGAAGACCAGACGCGCGGTCGCCCAGACCAAGAGTTCCAGCACGTCCGGGTTCATTTGCGCTTGACCTTCAAACCGGTGCTTCCCCTTGTACACCAGGCTGCCCTTCATCAAGCCGCCCGCATTGAAATCAGCCAGGCTGATGTTGGTCAGGGCGAAGTCCGCCGCGGCCCACTTGTGCGTTTGGGAGTCAACTCCTTCAATGGTATCGAGAATCCCGACGGATTCCAGCCGCATACTGACATCCGGAGCGGGGGTAAACTCCTGTCCAACCTCAGTCTTTTGTGCCAGGGCGGAGGGAATGAGCAGGGAGATCAGGAGCAGGGCGGTGCATAATCTTTTCATCGGTCGGCCTCCAATCCTCTGTTTGTTTGCCGGGAGGCTCCCCAACAACAGCATACACGCTAAAATCAAAGAACCCGCGCCATTGGCGCGGGGCTTTCCGGGGGTTGTCGGTGCCGGACTTACCGCGGCCTCCTTATATCCCCCAGCACCCGGGCGTACTCGCCCGGCTTCTCCAATACCAGGCTGCAGCCCAGGGCGATGCACTCCTGGGGGTGTTCCGCGACGTAGACGGGGATTTGCATTTCTTCCTCAATGACTGCGCGCAGGCTGCGCAGCTGGGCGCCCCCGCCGGTGAGCAGCAGGCCGTCCTCGAACACGTCGTTGGCCAGCTCCGCCGGGATGTGCTCGATCACGCTGTGCAGGCCTTCGATCAGCGCGTGCAGCGGCTCCTCCGCGGCCTCGGCGCACTCCTCGCTGGTGATGTCCACCTGCCGGGGCAGGCCGGACACCAGGTTGCGCCCGGCGACGGGCAGGCTCAGGGCGTTTTGTTCCTTCAGGTCCACGGTGCCCACCGCGCTTTTCAAGTCTTCCGCCGTCCGCCAGCCGATGAGCAGGTTGTGTTTCAAACGGATATACCGGATCAGCGCCTCGGTGAAGGCGTCACCCCCGGTGTCCAGGATGCTGCGGGCCATAATCTCGCCGGAGGAGAGGACCGCGATGTCCGTGGTCGCCCCGCCGATGTCCGCGACCATTCGCCCGGTCACCTCGTGGATGGGCACGCCCGCGCCGATGGCGGCGGCCAGGGGACGCTCAATCATCTGGGTACGCCGGGTGCCCGCCTCCAGCATCCCCAGGATTAACTGCCGTTTCTCGATCTCGTTCGCGGTCGCCGACACGCTCATCAGCGCGCGCGGGCGGTTGAACAGGTGCTTGCCCACGACGCGCATGACGAAGTAGTTGAGCATAATGCTGAGCATGTCGAAGTCCTGGATCGTGCCCTTCTGCAGCGGCCTCACCACGGTGATGCCGGCAGGCTCCCTGCCGATCATGCGGTAGGCTTCCAGTCCGATGGAAATGATGTTGCGCGTATCGTGGTTGACCGCCAGCACGGCCGGCTCGTTGAGCACGATGCCCTTGCCGCGCTCGGAAATGAGCACGTTGGACGAACCCAGGTCGATTCCGATATCCTCAACGGAAGCCATCGGTCCACTCCCTTACCGGTGAAATCCCCATTGACGCGGGGCGTTCCGTAACAACTCCGCCTTCAATCACACACACTATAACATATAATGGTAATAAATACCACATTATTGTTAAAAACTTCTTAAGAATGCGGCACTGCCCCCACTTTGGGCTATACCGCGGAGGTTCCGGTCCACAGGCTGCGGCGGCCCAGCACGTCGATGAGCATCACGGCCACCGTCCCCCGCAGCAGCGGCACCTCCAGCGAGGCGGTCAGCGCGGGGGTCTGGCGGGTGCGCAGGGAGGAGGCGTAGGCGGTGAATACGCCGCTGTTGATGAGCCCCGCGTACCACTGATCCACAGCGTCCATGCCGCGCAGCTTCAGCCCTGGCGGCTCGCAGGCAAGGCCGGCAAGTTCCTCCTCCGGTTGGGTAAAGGCGTTGAGCGTCACGGTGTAGTACCCGATGCCCGGCATGGCCGCCGCGTCCAGCAGCGCGCCGGCCTCCGTCAGCGGCGCCTGGCAGACCAGGCGGTAGGGGTTCAGGCGCTTGCGGCATACCGCGAAGGCAACGGGGCTGCTGTCCACGCCCAGGAACCGCCGGCCATGGGCGGCGGCAGAGGCGAGCGCGCTGCCCGAGCCGCACATCAGATCCACCACCAGGTCGCCGGGCCGGGTGGTGGACAGCACCATGCGGTCCAGCAGCGCCTGGGGGCGCTGGGATGGGTAGCCGGTTCGCTGCGGGTCCTTCTGGGCCAGGCGGCTTACGTCGCTCCAGACGTCATCCGGGTAGGATGGCTCGTCGTCGTAATACACATATTCCCGGCCGCCCGTCCGGATGGTGCGGTAGGCGCGGCCTTTCTCGTCCACGTGGCGCTTCATGTGGTTGTTCCGGCTGTCCCCGCGCTTGACGGGCACCTGGGTGATATCGAAAAAGTGCGCGGGCGTCTTCGCGTAAAACAGCACGGTGTCGTGCTTGCGGCTGAAATACTTCAGGCTGCGCCCGCCAGTCTGGTAACCCCAGATAATTTCATTGCGGAAATTGTCCTCGCCCATCACCTCGTCCGCCAGCAGCCGCGCGTGGGCGGAAGCGGTGCCTTCCACATGCAGGAAGAGGGAGCCGGCGTCGTTGAGCAGCAGACGGGCCAGGTGCAGCAGCCTGCGCAGATCCGACAGGTAAACTTCCCGGTCCCGGGGGGCATAGTCCGCGTAGGCGGGTACCTTGACAGCCTGCCGGCTGGTCAGCCAGCCCGCCTCGCCCACGCGCACCTTGCATTCCGGCCGGGTTCCGCTCATCGCGGGCGGGTCCAGGTACACGCACTGGGCCTGGCTGAAAAAGGCGGATAGGTCCGCCTCGAACGCGTCCGCGCACAGCAGGGCGCCGCCCTCCTGAGGCTGGTCGTTGATTTCCCGGGCGCAGGACGCCCGATGCCAGATCACGGCGTCTGCCCTGCCGCGCAGAACGCGGCTCCCCAAGCGCTTTCCATTGGGGAAAGTGTAGCACGCGGCGCCTTTGTTGACAAGCGAAGCGGGCGTTCCTACAATGACGGTCAGGTGACAAAGGAGCGAGCGATGCGTTTTGATCCGCCCCCCGAAGTGTATTCCGCCATCGCGCGGCTTAACGGGCGGGGCTTTGAGGCATTCCTGGTGGGCGGTTGCGTGCGGGACGCCTATCTGGGGCGGATTCCGGAAGACTACGACTTGGCTACGCAGGCTTTGCCCGCGCAGATGCGCGCGGCGTTTTTTCCCCTCAAGACGGTGGACACCGGGCTCAAGCACGGCACCCTGACGCTTTTGATCGGCGGCCGCGCCATCGAGGTGACCACTTTCCGCAGCGATGGCCGCTACTCGGACGGCAGGCACCCGGACGAAGTCCGCTTCACCGCGAGCCTATTGGAAGACCTGAAGCGCCGCGACTTCACCGCCAACGCCATGGCCTGGCATCCACAGACGGGCATCACAGACCCTTTTTCCGGTCGGGCGGACTGCGACGGGAAGCTGCTGCGCGCCGTGGGCGATCCTGCAGAGCGCTTCCGGGAGGACGCGCTGCGCATTCTGCGCGCCCTGCGTTTCGCATGCCAGCTGGGCTTTGACATCGAGCCGGCGACCCTCAAGGCAATGGAAGCGGCGCGGGAGCGGCTGCGCCTGATATCCTTCGAACGCGTCGGTCGGGAGACCGCCCTGGCCCTGACAGGGGAGGCGGCCGCGAAAGGCCTTTCCGCCTACCCCGCGGTGCTGCTGTACGCCCTCCCGGAACTCAAAGACCTTGTGGATACGGACAGGCAGGGCGATGGCGGCTTCTGGCGGACCGCGCTGCGTCTGCTGGACGCGCTGCCCCGGGAGATTGCCTCCCGTTTTGCCGCGCTGTTCCTGTTCATCGCGCCGGAGCCGGAGGACAGTGCCAGGCTGCTGGAGGAGGCGATGACCCGCCTACGCCAGCCCCGCGCGGTTATTGATGGCGCCGCTCTGCTCGTCCGGCACGCGCTGGATACGGAGAAGCCCGGCGACCCCGGCCTCACGCTGTACCGCCAGGGAATCGAAAAGGGATTGTCCCTGCTGCGCTTCCGGCTGGCGCTTGCCCGGGCGCGGCATGGAGATGCGTCAAAGCAAGCAGAACAAGCCCAGTCCCTTCTCGATAAAGCGCTGCGCCTGGTTTCGGAAGGCGCTTGTCTGTGCCTGAAGGATCTGACGGTCAAGGGGGAGGATCTGCTCGCGCTGGGTGTTCCCCCGGACGGACGGATGGCGAAGGCGCTGGACCATTTGATGCGCAAGGTGCTTGCCGGGGAAGCGGAGAACAGCCGGGAAGCGCTGCTGCGCGAAGCCGGTCGGTTGCTCGCGAATGGGCGGGACACTCCATCGCGCCGTAGATAAACAGGCGAAAATGAAAGCCGCCAGCCCAAGGCGGGGCTGGCGGCCCTGTCTTTCCGGGCTCAGTGGCTCCGGGGCGCGGCGTATTGCCGGGCAAAGGCGATGGCTTCCCGGATATCCCGGGCGTTGGGGCGCCCTATCCGGAACATCAGGAAGCTGCCCGGGCAGACGAATTCCGCTGCTTCTACCTCAATTCCTGCGTCGGCCAGCGCCGTTCGCACGTCGCCCTGCCGGCCTTTTCCGGAGGCGCAGCTGGTGAACAGCACCGCACGGTGGACATCCCGGGGGCGTAGCGCACGCGCGAACACCAGCATCGGGCCGTCGCTCTTGCCACCGTAGATGCCGCCGAACAGCAGCAGCGTGTCGGCTTGCAGGCCTGGTTTCCATCGGCGGATATCCAGCGCCTCTGTTCCGAGATCCGCCGCGACCGCCCGTGCCAGTTTCCTTGAATGGCCGGTCTTCGTATGGTACGCCACGATGATGGACATCCTTTATTCCCCCTCTTCTCCCGTCCATTATAGAGAACAGCCGCCGCGGCCGCAACCGCGGGGTATGCCGTTGTGAAAAAAAAGGCGGCGAATTGCTGGTATTCAGGGCGTAAAAAACGGGCAGCCGGGGGGCTGCCCGCGGGCTGTCAGGGAGGGGAGGTTCAGCCTTCCGGCACCAGCAGGCCCAGGTTGCCGTCCTTGCGCAGGTAAAGCACCTGCGTCTGGTCGCTGTCCACGTCGATGAACACGAAGAAGGTATGGCCCAGCAGCTCCATCTGCATCACCGCGTCCTCCCGGCTCATCGGGCGGACGGTGTAGGACTTGGTGCGGACGATCTTGCGCGCTTCCTGTTCCTGGGCGCTCAGGTCCTCGATGAACTCCGGCTGGGCATCCGCGGGGATTTCCTCGCGCAGGCGCTTGTCCAGGCGGGTGCGGTGCCGGAGGATTTGCCGTTCCAGCTTGGCCAGGGCGCGGTCGATAGACATGAACAGGTTGTCTTCGCTGCTTGCCTCCGCGCGCAGCAGCACGCCGTTGATCGGCACGGTGATTTCCACGATGCGCAGGGCTTTCTCCCGCCGCATGCGCACGAACATCTCCGTGTCCTGCCGCAGGTATTTGCCCATGGTCTGGGTCTTCTTCAGCACGCGGTTCTCGATGGCCGGGGTGATGTTCATGCCCTTGGCGGTGATGATGGTCTTCATGCAGGTTGTCCTCCCTCAAATGAAATGGAAAACCGGGCGCGGCCCCGGCCTTTACGCGGGATCCTCCTTCGCGCCGACGTACACGTCGTCAAACGCAGGCTCCGAAAGCACCTTTTTGGCGTAGGAACAGGTGGCCAGCAGCTTATAGCCCTCGCTGCGCGCGTATTCCGCCACGCTTTCCACCAGTTTGCGCGCGACGCCCTGGCCGCGCAGGGAGGAATCCGTGAAGGTATGATCGACGACCAGCCGCTTGTTGTGGTGGTGCCGGAAGGTGATCTCGGCCAGCGGGTTACTGGGGTCCGGCCCCCCGTAGAAACGGTTTTTATCAAAGATGAGCTCCATGCGAATCACCTCTTTTCCCGTGTTCTTCCTTCATTGTATACCCTGTGTAAAGCCGGTTCAGACTTGAAAAGGAGGGAGCCCTTTGCTATGCTGTTGCGGGCCTTTTGGCCCGGAAGGAGACGCCTGATGGATAGTAAAACCGTGTTTTCACATGTGGATCATACGCTGTTGAAACCTGAGGCGACAGAGAAGGATATAGACCGGGTGTGCCGGGAGGCGGTGGACAACGGCATGGCCTCCGCCTGCATCCCGCCGCGGTTCGTCAAGATGGCCAAGGCCAGGTATGGGAACCGCCTGACCGTGTGCACCGTCGTGGGCTTCCCCCTGGGGTACTCCACCACCCGCGTCAAGGTGTTTGAAACCCAGCAGGCCATCGCGGACGGCGCAGACGAAATTGATATGGTCATCCATATCGGCGACGCCAAGGCCGGGGACTTCGAC
>JAPXQZ010000024.1:0-13190 GCA_033813835.1 Clostridia bacterium
GGCCGCGCCCCGGCTCGTTGCCGGCGAACAGGTTTTCATATACCGGCAGCAGGGGGTAGAGCGCGTGCTCCTGGTAAATGGTCTGGATGCCCAGGCCCATCGCGGCGCGCGGCGTCAGCGGGCCGACGCGCCGGCCGTGGAGCAGGATGTCCCCGGCGTCGGGCGCGTAGGCGCCGGAGAGGATCTTGATCAGCGTGGACTTGCCCGCGCCGTTCTCCCCGCAGATGCCGTGCACCTCGCCGCGGCGCAGGTCGAAATCAAAGCCGGTGAAAACGTCCACGCCGGGAAAGGATTTGTGGATGCTCCGCATCTGGAGGACCAGGTCCCCCGGCGGGGCGGCCTCGTCCCTGTGCTCCTGTTCCGCGACGGATTCTGGCAGCATGCCGTAGCCTCCAACCCGCCGGGCCGCACCGGACTGCCGGGACGGCCTGCGTTGCGATTTACGATTTCGGTTCTGGGCGTGAAAAAACAATGGCTTTACTGTCTGCATTCTACAGGAGCCGCCGGTTTTGTCAAGGTTTTTCACTTGCTGTCGCTTGCTCGCGCGGGCAGGGGGGAAGCCCCAGGCCAGAAAGAAAAAACGGACGGGCGTGGTTCGCCCGCCGCGGAAAACAAGGAGAAAACTACAGTTTCAGCCCCAGCAGCCACGCCGCGACGTCGCGGTCCTCGGGGAAGGCGCTGCCCGACAGCGCGGCGGCCAGTTCCTCGGGCGTAAACGCGCGGCATTCCAGCGCGCGGCCCAGCCGCGCGGCCAGCTCGGCGTCGTTGGCATCGGTATAGCACACAGCAGAGGACACCCGGCCGTTCTGCAGGGAGAGGTCCATTTCCACCCCGCCCCAGGGGAAGCGGTTTTCCAGCCGGACGTCGAAGCGCGGCGTTTTTCCGTAGGTCCATTCCCAGTCGCGGTATTTCAGGCTCAGCTCCTCCACCTGCCGGACGGGCAGCGCTTCCTCCCACGAAAGGAGCCGCGCGGGGCCGTATTCCGCGGCGAAGGCCTCAAACAGCGCTTCCTTGAGTGAGGGGATGGTCATCCCCGGCGCGTGCTCCTTCAGGTTGCCCACCCGGGCGCGGACCGACTCCACCCCCTTGGCCTGCAGCTTCGCGGCCGGCGGCGCCAGGTAGCGCCCCAGCAGGGAGACGTCCACGTCCATGAGGATGGTGCCGTGGTGCAGGGAGGCCAGGGGCAGGTGCCGGAAGGCATTGCCGGAGAACTTGGCGCCGCTGTCCTTGAGCACGATGTCGTTGCGGCCGGAGGAAACGGTTTCAATCCCGAAGGCCTTGACCGCCTTGCGGATGACGTCCAGCTGCCGGGTCACGTCGTAGAGCGCCTGCGGCATGACGAAGGAGAAGTTCAGGTTGCCCAGGTCGTGGTAGACCGCCCCGCCCCCGGTGGTGCGCCGCACCAGCGTGCCGCCCTCCTCCGTCAGCAACGCCGTGCGGCACTCCTTCCAGGCGTTCTGCCCCCGTCCGATGACGACCGTGTGCGCGTTCTGCCACAAAAACAGCGCCGGCTCCGGCGACTGCCCCAGCAGCAGCGCCTCCTCGATCGCCAGGTTCAGGGCGGGGTCGGTGTTGGCGGTTTCAAACAGCCGGTTGGGCATGGCAGGCGCTCCTTTCGGGGATGGGGGTGGACGCGGGGATTGAACGGGGAACCCTTTCTAAAGAAAAGGTTCCCCGAACCCCTCCATGAGACATAAACACGGGAAGGAGGGTTTAAACACGCGGATAGTCCATGAGGATTGGGTCAAGGGACGAAGTCCCTTGCAGGGGGTTCCGGGGGCGGGAAGCCCCCGGCGTCCCGGCCTCACACGCCGCGCTGGTTGTCGCGCATCTGTTCCCCGGTGGTAAAGTTGCGGGTGGGCACGTAGTCCTTCAGGGGCAGCAGGCGCTCGTTGACGGCGTCCAGGTACCACTCCGGCTGCGGGAAGAAAGACTCCTCCAATTCGTGGGCGGGGGTAATCCAGTTGCGCGCGCCGACGACGACCGGGGGGGCGTCAAGGTAGTCGAAGGCCAGTTCGGTGATGGTGGATGCCATCTGGCGCATGACGCTGCCGCGCTCGCAGGCGTCGCCGGTGACGATGATGCGGCCGGTTTTCCTGACGGACTCGACGACCTTTTGGTAGTTGAAGGGCACGATGCTGCGCGCGTCGATGACCTCGGCGGACAGGCCGTATTTCTCCCGGAGCATGTCCACGGCCGGCAGCACCCGGTAGAGGGTGGCGCCGATGGAGAGGATGGTGAGGTCGGAGCCGGCCACCTTGACGTCCGGGTCGCCGAAGGCGATCTCATATTCCTCCTCCGGAACCCCGCCCGCGTGGAAGGTTTCCGCGACGTCGTAGATGCGCTGGCTTTCCAGGAACAGCACGGGGTCCGTCCCGTTGAGGGCGGACTGCATCAGGCCCTTGGCGTCGTAGGGCGTGGCGGGGAAGACCACCTTGAGCCCGGGGATGTGGGCGGGCAGGGCGGACCAGTCCTGGGAGTGCTGGGCGCCGTACTTGCTGCCCACGGACAGGCGCAGCACCACGGGCATTTTCAACATGCCGGCGGACATGGACTGCCATTTGGACAGCTGGTTGAACACCTCGTCCCCCGCGCGGCCCAGGAAGTCGCAGTACATCAGTTCCGCCACCGCGCGGCCGCCGGACATCGCGTAGCCGACCGCGGCGCCTACGATGGCGGCCTCGGAGATGGGGGTGTTGAACAGCCGGTGGTAGGGCAGGGCCTCGGTCATGCCGCGGTAGACGGCGAAGGCGCCGCCCCAGTCCCTCACGTCCTCGCCGAAGGCGATGAGGGTGGGGTCCTCGTAGAACTTGTTGATGATGGGCTCGGCGATGCCGTCGCGCAGCTGGTAGACGCGGTTCTTGGAGACGGGCTTTCCATCACGGTCCAGCCCGAAGCGCTCCTTCTTGGCAATCTGCTGGATGCGGGGGCACTCCGCGCGGGGCAGGAGGGTCTCCGGCTTGCGCTTCTCGTCGAAGGCGCGGACCTTTTGATTGGAGAACATGAGGTTGGCGATATAGTCCGGGTCGGCGGTCTGCAGCGGGATGTGGGGGGAGACGCTGTCGTCGATGGCCAGCTTGAGGTTGCGCACCATGTCCTCGCGCACCTTTTCCCAGATCTTGTCCAGCTCCGCCTGCTTGCAGACCCCCGCCTTGACCAGCTCCTTCCCGTAGGACAGGATGCTGTCCTGGGCCTCCCACTCGTCGATTTCCTCCTTGGTGCGGTAGGAGCTGGAGTCCGAGGGGCTGTGGCCGGAGATGCGGTAGGTGATGACGTCCAGGAAGACCGGGCCGTCCTTCCTGGCCAGGGGCAGCTTGCGACGGTAGGCGTCGATGACGGCCAGGGGGTTGTAGCCGTCCACGCGCTCGGCGTGCAGGGCGTTGGGCGCGATGCCCGCGGCGATGCGGACGATCATGTCCATGCCCATGGTTTCCCCGGCGGTCTGGCCGCCCATACCGTAGAAGTTGTCGTTGATGTTGAAGATGAGGGGCATGCCGGAGAAATCCTTGCCCCACAGGGTGCGCAGCTGGCCCATGGTGGACATCATCAGGCCTTCCCAGACCGGGCCGCAGGCCAGGGCGCCGTCGCCGATGTTGCACACGACCACGCCGGGCTTGCGGTTGGAGAGCTTGTACAGCGCGGCGCCGGGGGTGATGGAGCCGGAGCCGCCGACGATGGCGTTGTTGGGATAGATGCCAAAGGGCGTGAAGAAGGCGTGCATGGAGCCGCCCAGGCCCTTGTTGAAGCCGTTCTCGCGGGCGAAGGTCTCGCACATCATGCCGTAGAGCAGGAAGTTGATGCCGTTTTCCTTCATGGACTTCTGCTCGTCCCGGACGACTGCGTAGGTCTTGCCGCCGAAAAAGTCCTCCATGATGGACTGGAGTTTTTTGTCCTCCAGGATTTCAATGCTGCGCAGGCCCTTGGCCAGGATTTCGCCGTGGCTGCGATGGGAACCGAAGGTATAGTCGTCCAGGGTGAGCAGGTAGGCCGCGCCGACGTAGGCCGCCTCCTGCCCGATGCCCAGGTGGGCGGGGCCGGGGTGGTTGTAGGCCACGCCCTCGTACTCGCCCTTGGTCTTGATGAGGTTGAGCATGGTCTCAAACTCGCGGATGTATACCATGTCCCGGAAAATGGAGAGGAACTCCTTCTTGGTGAAGTTCTCCTTCTCCTGGGCGATCGTCTTGTTATAGACGTTGACGGGGATGTCCGGCGTGACCAGCTTGCCCGGCTTGCGGACGTCCTTGGGGGAAATGGTTAGCTGTTTGCTCATGTTGATGCCACCTCACTCATATTGGAAGATCGCTTCCCGGAGAATCTCACTGACGGTGGGATGCGGAAAGACGATTTTCTTGATTTGGTCCAGGGAGAGCCCCGCCTCGATCCAGGTGCCCGCCGTGACGATGAACTCGGAGGCGTAGTTGGACAGGGCACAGACGCCCAGCACGCGCCGGGTCTTTTCGTTGACGACCAGCTTCATCACGCCGTTCCCGCCCTCGTTTTCCGCCAGGTAGCGGCCGGAGAAGCGCATGGGCAGCTTGACCAGCTTGTATGGCAGGCCCTTCTGCGCCGCGCTTTGCTCCGTCTCCCCGACGCTGGCCAGCTCCGGGTTGGTGTAGAGCACCGCGGGAATCGCGTCGTAGCGCATGCGGTCGGGCAGGCCCAGCATGTCGTTGACGGCGACCTCGGCCTCGCGGTAGGCGGTGTGCGCCAGCATGGAATAGCCGGTCACGTCGCCCGCGGCCCAGACGCCGGGCTGGTTGGTGCGCATGCGGTCGTCGGTGACGACCCCGCCGCGCTCCAGGTGCACGCCGATGGCTTCAAGGCCCACGCCCTGCGTGCGGGCGCGCCGGCCGATGGACAGCAGCACCAAATCGGCTTCCGCCAGCCGATTCGCCCCGCCCTGCTCGTAGCGCACACCGTTTTTCTCGATGCCGGTGACTTTCGCCTGAAGGTCGAAAAGGATGCCGCGCTTTTCCAGGTCGGCCTTCAAGAGGGAGACCAGCTCCGGGTCGTTGTCCCCGGCGATGTGGTCGAGCATCTCCACCACCCGCACCTGCGCGCCGATGGAGGAGAAATAACTGGCGAATTCCAGCCCGATGACGCCCCCGCCGATGATGCACAGGTTCCGGGGCGGCTCCTTGAGGTCCAGGATTTCCCGGCTGGTGGCCACGAAACCGCTCTTTAGGCCTTCCTGGAGCCCCGGGATGGGCGGGACGGCGGGGGAGGAGCCCGTCGCGATCAGCAGGCGCTTGCCCGTGACCTCCGTTTCCCCGGCGGAAACGGCGAAGCCCTCGGCTGCCCGGCCCTTGACGCTCCCGGACGCCTCGAAGACGTCCACCTGCTGGGCGCGCATCTGGGTCTTGACGCCGCCCACCAGGGTTTTGACCACCTTGTCCTTGCGGCGCACGATCGCGGCGTGGTCGATCCGCAGGTTCTCCGCGCTCACGCCGTACTTGGCGCCGCTCCTGGCGCCGTCATAGAGCTTGGCGGAGTACAGCAGGGTCTTGGTGGGGATGCAGCCCTCGTTGAGGCACACGCCGCCCAGGGATCGCTCCTCCACCAGGGCGACCTTCAGCCCCGCGTGCCCGGCGCGCTCCGCCGCCAGGTAGCCGGCCGGGCCGCCGCCCAGGATGACCAGGTCATAGGTCATGGTTTCGCCTCCTATCGCGCGAGCAGCACGTCGATGTTTTCAAGCGATGAAACGAGGTCCTTGAGGAAGCGCGAGGCCGGGGCGCCGTCCACCGCGCGGTGGTCGTAGGTCAGCGACAGGCCCATCGCCGGGTAGGCGGTCAGCTGCCCGTTGACGGTGCGCACGCGCTCCACCACGCAGTCCACGCCCAGGATGGCCACCTGCGGCGGGTTGATGATGGGCGTGAAGGACTCGATGCCCAGGGCGCCCAGGTTGCTCACGGTGAAGCTGCCCTCGGTCAGAAGATCCGGGCTGATGCTTCCCGCCTGCGCGGCGGCGGCCAGGGACCTGGCCTCGCCGGAAATCTGGAGCAGGCCCTTGGTGTCCGCGTCGTAGAGGGAGGGCACCAGCAGGCCCCGCGGCGTGTCCACGGCGACGCCCAGGTGGACGTGCTCGTACTGGCGGATGCGGTCGCCCAGGAAGTGGGCGTTGAGGTCCGGGTGCCGCATGAGGGTGCGCGAGACCGCGAAGAGGACCAGGTCGTTGACGGTGATGCCGTTGACGCCCCAGTCTTCCGGGGCGGCCTTGAAGCGCGCGCGGAGGGCCAGGAGGGAAGTGGCGTCGAAAGAGGTGTGGTGGGTCAGCTGCGCCATGGAGGAGAGGCTCTCGTGCATGGTTTTCGCGATGACCCGGCGGATGTTGGACAGCTTGTTTTCCCGGTAGGCGCGCGCGCCGGGCGCCGGCGGCGCGGGAGAGGCGGCTGCCGACTGCGCCGCGGGTTCCGGCTGGGCGCCGGTCTGGGCGGCCAGGTACACGTCCCGCTCAATGACGCGGCCGTGGGGGCCCGTGGGGCTGGCGGCGGCGGGGTTCACGCCCAGGCGCTGGGCCGTCATCCGCGCGCGGGGCGACACCCCGGCAGGCATCGCCGCCGCGGGCGATGGAGCCGTTCCTTTCCGTACTTCCCCGGCGGCGGGCGCGGGACTTTCCGGCGCGGCCGCCTGTTCAGGCGCCGGCGGGGGCGCTGCGGCGCCGGTCTCCGGGCCGAAGGCAGAGATGTCCTCGCCCCTGTCGCCGATGACGGCGACGGTGGTCAGCACGGGCACATCGTCGTCCGCCTGGAAGAACACGGCCAGCAGGGTGCCGTTGGCCTTGGCCGTCTCGTCAAAGGAGGCCTTGTCGGTCTCGTAGCTGAAGAGGACGTCCCCTTCCTTGACGGCGTCTCCCACCTGCTTGTGCCACTGGGTGATGATGCAGCTTTCGACTGATTGCCCCTGGCGGGGCAGGACGACTGGATGAGCCATGGTACCTCCTGACTTTTTCGGCCTCGCGGCGGGCGGATGGAAGGGCGGGGAAGATGCTCCCCGCCCGTAAGGAAGGCGCAGGGTAGTCCTGCGCCCGGGCATCAGATGGGTTTCGCGCGGGAGAGCAGCAGCTTCTCCGCCTCGCCGTTCCACAGGCCGTTGGTCTTTTTGACCAGCGCGGCCAGTTCCGCGAACAGCGGGTCGGATTTTCCCTTTTCCGCCAGGTCGTCAATGGCGGTCAGCGGGAGGCTGATGTGGGTGTATATGAGCTTTTTGCCGCCGGGGATCTTGGGCAGGTTGAGGGTGGTCTCGATGACGGCGTCCAGGCCTCCGATATGGGTGACCAGGGCGGCGGGATTGAGCAGCCCCGCGTCCATCATCCGGACGGCTTCGCGCATGTCGTCCACGTTGCCGTGGGAGGTGGCGCAGACGTGGGTGCGCTTGTAGTGGACGTTATAGAAGTTGACCATCGCGGAGAACTTCTGGTCGGAGGGGCCGGCGAAGAAGTTCAGGCAGCCGTCCACCGCCAGGATGGCGTCTGCCTGCTCAACCACCGGGCGCACGGGGGCGAAGCAGATGACGTCGTCAAAGCCCTTGCCGCCCGTCAGGGAACGTAGGTACTCGGCGGGGTTTTCCTCCTTGCCGGTGTTGACGTAGTGCAGCTCGATGCCCTGCTCTTTCGCGTGCTGGACGGTAAAAATGGAGGCTGCGCGGTCCAGGCGCGCCTGGTCGATGTCGGTCACCACCAGGCGTCCGGGCTTGCGGTCGCAGTGCAGCGCGTAGTCGATCGCGCCCAGACCCATCGGGCCCACCGAGGCCAGCAGCGCCAGGTCGCCGCCCTTGACGATGCCCATGTCGTGGACGTATTCGCCGTCCCGGGTGTGGTACATCGCGTGGAAGGTGGCGATGATGCAGGAATAGGGCTCGGTCAGGGAGCCCAGGAAATACACGTCGGACTGGTAGGGCAGCAGGCTGTCCATGACGAGGTTCTCCCGCGGGATGCTTACGACGGTCGCGTCGCCGCCGCAGTCGCGGTAGGAATAGCCGGGCGCCTCGATGGAGCCCTCGAAGGAATGGGCGGGCTGGATGACGAAGCCGTCCCCGGGCTTGTACTTGTGCGCCCAGTTCTTGCCCACCTTCAGGATGCGGCCGCAGAACTCGTGCCCGATGATGGTGGGGTTCTCCGCCACGTTGTCGGGGACGCGCGGATGCTCGGCGCCGGTGATGGCGGCCTTGTAGCTGCTCATGCAGATGCTGTCGGTGACCACCTCGCAGATGACGCTGTCGTCGGTCATCGGGGAGAGGTCGAACTCTTCCAGCCGCAGGTCGTTCTTGCCGTACAGGCGGACTGCCTTGGTTTTCATGGGTTCCGTCCTCCGTTTTCGTGCTCGATGAGTTCCCAGGTCGCGCCGATGAGGTTTGCGAACTGGGGGTCTTCCATTTTGCGGATGATGAAGCTCTGCCGGGGGGAGTTGATGTCCTCCCCGCTGATCTCCAGCATCCCGTAGCGCCGGCACAGGGCGCGCAGCCGGTCCAGCTGCGCCTGGGTGTTCCGCGTGGGCATGTAGGTGACGGCGCGGATACCTTGATTGTTCAATATTTCAAAGAGACTGTCAAGGTGTTCGTCCTCAAACCGCTGGGCGCGCTTGTCCCCGGTGACCGAGTCGGTCACGTCCCCCAGGTAGGGGTAGGCCAGGATGCCACCGGTCGACGCGCAGAAGCGGACGTAATCGGGAAGCCGGGGGCATTCCGCATCCGCGTCCACGTAGACCTGCGGGATGAACTCCTTTTTCAGCGCCCCGATCCGGTCGTATTCGGCCAGCATCTCCCGCCCGGGATCCTCCGCGCGCGCCAGCGCCTGCATCAGGTGTCGCTCCGTCACGCTGCCGCCCTCATGGGCCCGCGACAGCGGCAGCACGTCCCGCTCGAAGTCCAGCTTCAGCCCCGTCAGCCGGTTGATATTGTCCAGCATCTTCCGGTTGCGCGCGTTGCGGTGCACCCGCAGCGGGGCGAAGTATTCCTGCACCATTCCGATATTCCGGTGGGGGACGGCGTGGAGCACCATGTAGCTGACGCCCGCCTGGTCGGGATTGTTGGTGCGCAGGCGCTCAAAGGGCGTGCCTTCCATCGACACGCGGGTCTCGATGCCGATGGTGACGGGCAGGCCGGCGATGCTGCCGGCGGCGATGAACTCCTCCGCCCCGGCGATAGTGTCATGGTCCACGATGCCGGCGGTGCACAGCCCCTCCGCCTTCGCGGCGAAGACGGCGGCGGTGGGCGAGTAGGGCGAGAAGGAATAGTCGGTATGGATATGGTTGTTGATATAGCGGGGGTCCGGGGGCGGGAACGCCGAGCCCGGCAGCAGGGCGGCAAGCGACGCCAGCCGCCGCGACCGGTCCCCGGCGTTGAGCCGGTCCAGTATCGAGCGGGGAATCATTTGAGCATCACCTGACCTCCCGTGACGGGGATGGCCTGCCCGGTCTCGTACTGCTGCTCCACGCAGTAGAGCACGGCCTTGGCGACGTCGGAAGGCAGGCAGCCGCGCTTGATGAGGGATTTGTCCAGGTAAAACTGGCGGACCTCGGACACCGTCCGCGCGCCGGGCACCTTGCCGGCCCTCAGGTACTGGACGAACAGGCCTTTCTCCGGGTCCGACCACAGGGGGCCGTCGTAGTAGTTGCCGGGGCAGACGGCGTTGACCTTGACGCCGAAGGGCGCCAGCTCCATCGCGAAGCTTTGTACGAGGCCGATGCCGCCGAACTTGCCCCCCGCGTAGGCGAAGTTGCGGTTGCTGCCCTGCAGGCCGCTCTTGCTGTTGATCTGCACGATGTCGCCGGTCCACTCCGGGTCGGCCTGGCGCTGGGCCTTCATGACCCGTGCGGCATAGCGCGCGCAGAGGAAGAAGGCGGTGTAGTTGACGCGGGTGACGAACTCGAAGTCCTGCAGTTCCATCTCCTCCAGCCCTCCGGCCTTGAGCACGCCGGCGTTGGAGACGAGCAGATCCAGCCCGTGGAAGCGCTCCACGCACTGCGCGACCATGTTTGCCACGCTGTCCTCGTCCGCCACGTTGACGGCGCAGGCCGCGGCGCGCTCGCCCAGGGACTGCGCGGCCTCCCGCGCCAGGGGCTCGTTGAGGTCGGCGATGAGCACGCGGGCGCCTTCCTTGTACAGTTCCTCGGCGATGCCCCGGCCGAAGCCCTGGGCGCTGCCGGTGACGATGACCACCTTGCCCGACAGCCTGCCGGGGGCGTCCGCCTTGCGCAGATGGATATGCTGGGCCGCGATGCGCTCCCACTTGCTCATGTCAATCATCTTTCGCTGCCTCCATGTTTGCCAGCATCCGGGCGTAGGCCTCGTCCCAGCCAAGGCCGGGGCGGGGCTCGTAGCGCAGGGGGGTTACCGAGTCGCGCACGACCTGGCGTACCTCCGGAAGGTTGTTGATTTCACCCAGGGCGACGGCCTGCATCAGCGCATTGCCCATCGCCGCGCCCTCGATGGGGCCGGCGGTTACGGGAAGCCCCGTGGCGTCCGCCGCCATCTGGTTGAGCAGCAGGTTCTGGATGCCCCCGCCGGTGATGTTGAGGCTGCGGATAGGCCGCCCCTTCATTTCGCCCAGCCGCTCCACCGCCCAGCGGTACTTGAGCGCCAGGGACTCGTACACGCAGCGGGCGAACGCGCCCACGCTGTCCGGCTCCGGCTGACCGGTCTTCCGGCAGTATGCCCGGATTTTACCCGGCATATCGCCGGCCTGGTAAAACGCGGGCTCGTCCGGGTCGATGACGCTGCGCAGCGGCGCGGCCTGCGCGGCCCGGGCCTTGATGTCCTCCCAGTCCAGCTTTTCCCCGTCCCCCGCCCAGGCCCTGCGGCATTCCTGGATAAGCCACAGGCCCATGATGTTCTTCAGCGGCCGGTATCCGCCCTGCACGGTGCCCTCGTTGGTGAAGTTGGCGTCGTAGACGAAATCGGACAGCACCGGCTCCTCCGTTTCGATGCCAAACAGCGACCAGGTGCCCGACGAGCAGAAGGCGAAGTCGCCCTCGCCCGGAATGGCGGCCACGGCGCTGGCGGTATCGTGCGCGCCGACCGCCGCGAAAGGCACCCGGGGGGCGCCCAGTTCCGCCGCGGCTTCCTTCGTCAGCTTTCCACGGAGCGTGCCGGGCATGTCCAGGTCCGTAAAGATGCGCGCCGGGATGGACAGCCGAGAGAGGACGTCGCCGCTGAAGGCGCGGGAACGCACTTCCAGGAGGCCCGAGGTGGAGGCGATGGTGTATTCGCTCTTTTTTTCGCCCGTGAGGGAATAGCCCAGCAGGTCGGGCATGAACAGCAGGGTGTGCGCCGCCTTGAGCGCGGCATCGTCCTCCATCACGCGGCGGTAGAGCTGGAAAATGGTGTTGAAGTTGTTGGCGGCGATGCCGGTGATTGTGAACAGCTCCCGTTTGGAGATGCGCTCCCAGGCGGCGAACATCTCCCGGTCCGTGGAAACGCGGTAGGCGCGGGGGTCCTCGATGAGTTCGCCCTTCCCGTCCAGCAGCCCGTAATCCACGCCCCAGGTGTCGATGCCGAATGCCTGGGGGGCAAAGCCCTGAGCGTACGCCTTTCTGAAGACGTTCTTTATGTTGCCCAGGATGCTCCCGTAATCCCAGAAGCCCAGGGCGCCGCGCTGCGTGAAGTTGTTGTCAAAGTACCCGACGGTATGCAGCGCGATGCGCTGGCCGTCAAAGCGCCCGATGATCCCCCGCCCGTTGGAGGCGCCGATGTCGAAGGCCAGCAGATCCAGCGTTTTCATGGTTTTCCCTCCAGATCCAGCGTTTTCATGGTTTTCCCTCCGCCAGCGCCTTGCGGTGCTTCTCGCTTTCCCAGCCGGAGATGAAGGCCTGGGCTTCGCTTTCCATCCAGACGGGGGTCAGCCCGCGGCGAGCCAGGGTTTCCAGGAGGAAGATCACGGCGCACAGGGTCTCCTCGACCGCTTGCGCGTTCTTCAGCGGCGTCCGGTATGACACCTTGCCGCTGTCCCGGCCTATGAGCGCGGTCTCGCCCAGGGTGCCCCGGAAATAGACCATCTGGTCGGGGTAGAGCGGCTCGCCCAGCAGCAGGCTGTCCGGGTAGCGTCCGCCCTGCAGGCGTTCCCACAGCCAGGGGGTGTCGGAGCGGTACCCGCCCGGGGTTTCCCTGACCTTCGGCTGGGGATAATCGGAGGGCTTTACGCCGAAATAGCGCTGGAAACGGGCGTTGGCATCCTCGTGGAGCGCCAGGCAGTCCTCCATGCTGTCCGCGTGCGCGATGAGCCCGTGGCTGCGCATCAGGATCACCGCGGGCTCCCTCCCCGTTTCCTTCAGCGCCCGGCGGGTGGCGTCGCGGAGGGAGAAGGTCAGCAGCGCCCCCGGGTTGACGTAGGGGATCAGCGCATACGCATAGGGCGCGCCGGAAAGGGCTTCGCGGGTGACGGCCTCCGCCTCCCCGCAGCAGGCGGCCAGGTTGCCGTACACGCTGTGCGAGTGCGCGACGAAGCGGGAGAGCAGGGAATGGAAGCCTGCCTCCACCGAGGGGCGCAGCGGCGCGAGGCCTTCAACAGCCCGCGCGGCGCGTTTCGCCTCCAGGGCGCCCGCCGCCTCCACGTCCTCAAAATCCTCCGGCCCGTGGGAGCAGTAAAACGCGCGCAGGCCGGCGCTGTCCAGCACCGCGTACCCGGCGTCCGGCCGCACGTCCAGCAGGTGGTAGCCGGAGGCCTTGATGGCCATTTCGCCGTCGTCCAGCTTGACCGAGGTGTTTCCGCCCCCGCCCTGCACGTAATCCGCGCGGCGGCCGATGGCGCCGGACATCGCGGAGAACGCGGCGAGAGCCTCCCGGTTCCGCTCAAAAAAAGTTTCCAATCGCGCTCCTTCCCTCTCCGGGCGCCGGCTCATCCCCTGGCGCCCAAGACCTCCCTTTCGTACCGGGCGACTTCCTTCATCCACGCCCCGTCCGCCGGGATGCCGCGGGTCTGGCAGTAATAGTCCCACACCGCGCCCAGCGGAAGGGTTTTGCGCTCCTCCAGCAGCGCCAGCCGGAGCGTCAGGTTCCCCTCCTCCTCCGCCTTCCGGATGGCGGCGGAGGGCGCCAGGAAGGCGGACAGCAGGGCTTTGCGGGCGTTGCGCATTCCGATGACCCAGGCGGCGACGCGGTTGACGGAGGCGTCGAAATAGTCCAGCCCGAAGGCGACGCGGTCCTGCAGGCCGTTCCAGACGATTTCATCCATGATGCGCTGCAGCTCGTCGTCCAAC
>JAPXQZ010000025.1:0-9164 GCA_033813835.1 Clostridia bacterium
CGTGGGCAGGGTATCCAGCGCCTCGGAGACCGTCGCGAAGGTGGGCTCCGGCGTCCGGGTCGCCTGGGGCGCGTCGCCGCCGGGGTTGGTGAACAGGATGAACAGCAGGGCCGCCAGCGCGACGAAGAGCAGGCTGAACACCAGCATAAGCCGCTGCGCTTGGTTCATGGGTTGTTTTTGCTGCATGGTTTCCTCCCGGCCATCCCTTCAGGCGCCTTCCCCGTTCCCGGCAAGCAGTTTCTGCTGGGCGTCCGCTGCCAGCGCGTCGACGATGGGGTCCAGGTCCCCGTCCAGGATCAGGTCAATCTGGTAAAGCGTCAGGCCGATGCGGTGGTCGGTCACCCGTCCCTGGGGAAAATTGTAGGTGCGGATGCGCTCGCTGCGCTCCCCGCTGCCCACCTGTCCCCTGCGGTTGTCGGCGTAGTCCTGCTCCCGCTGCCTGCGCGCCTGGTCGTACAGGCGGGACTTAAGCACCTTCATCGCCTGCTCGCGGTTCTTGAACTGGCTTTTCTCGTTCTGGCAGGTGACCACCAGCCCGGTGGGCAGGTGGGTGATGCGCACCGCCGAGTCTGTGGTGTTGACGTTCTGCCCGCCGTGGCCGGAGGAGCGGTACACGTCGATGCGCAGGTCGCCCGGCGAGATGTCCACCGCCACCTCGTCGAAGGAGGGCAGCACGGCAACGGTCGCGGTGCTGGTATGGATGCGGCCCGCGCTTTCCGTCGCGGGCACGCGTTGCACGCGGTGCACCCCGCTTTCGTACTTCAGCCGGCTGAAGGCGCCGCGGCCGGTGACGGTGAACACCGCTTCCTTGACGCCGCCCAGGTCGTTGCCGCTGACGGACAGCAGGGTGGCCGTATACCCCCGCCGCTCGGCGTAGCGGGTATACATCCGGACCAGCAGGGCGCCGAACAGCGCGGCCTCGTCCCCGCCGGCGCCGGCGCGCACCTCCATGACCACGTCCCGCTCGTCGTCCTCGTCCCGGGGTAGCAGCATCAGGCGCAGGCCATGCTCCATCTCCAGAAGCCGGGGCTCCAGCGCGTCGAGCTCCTCCCGGGCCAGGCGCCCCATCTCCGGCACCTCCAGCAATTCGCGTGCGCCCTTCGCTTCCCGCTGCAGCGCCTCGTAATCCGCCCAGGCCTGCGCCATGGGCTCAAGCCCCGCCATTTCCTTCATGACGGCCTGGAAGCGCGGCTGGTCCGCGATCACCTCCGGCTGGGCCGCCGTCATCGCCAGCTCCTCATAGCGGGCGCGAATCTGCGCAAACTGTTCCTGCATACGTCAAGTTTACTCGCATGGAGGGCGCGTTTCAAGCCATGCCCGGTTTACTCTCCCATCAGGAAAGGGCCCGCGAGGTCCAGCAGCCGAAGGGCGGCCGGGTCGCCGGTCTGGCCTCGGTAGGTGCCGCTTTCCGCCAGCAGGCTGAGCCGTCCCTCCCCCTCAACCTGCAGCACCGCGTAGGTCAGGATGGCCCCCGCGTCCGTGGCGTAGAACGTGGTTTCAAACGTTTCTTCCCGCACCTGCCCCAGCAGCGCCCGGACCTGCCGGGCTACCCCGGCATCTACCGCGGACAGGGTCTGCGGCATGGCCGCGCCGTAGAGCAGGGTTTCCTCCGACAGCCCGTGCACCCGCAGGAAATATAGCAATTCCTCCGGGTCGTTGCGCGTTTCCCAGGGCATGCCCTTCAGGTCGAACAGCAGCAGGGTTCCCTCCGCCGTCAGCACGGTCACGAAGTCATCGCCCGTCCAGCTGCTCACCCGGCGCTGGGCCATCAGGATCTCGCGGCCGCCGGTCGACCGGGCGGGCAGGGTGTAGGCAATCAGCAGCAGGGCGCACAGGGCGTACAGCGCGATTCTGTTCATGGGTTCCTCCTTCGCGTTCCGGCTTGTCCGGGTTCCTGTCCTTCAGACGGCGGGGCTCTAAAAAAGTTCCCGCGCCGTTCCGGCGCCCTGCCCTCCACCGCGCGCCCCCGCGTTTTCAGGCCGGGCGAGGTGGTATGATGGGAAGAGAAAACGCCGGGAGAGGAAACGGATGAACCCCTTTTACGCGCAGGTCTACGCCCTGGTGGCCCGGGTGCCGGAGGGCCGGGTGATTTCCTATGGGACAATCGCCCGCCTGCTGGGCTTCCCCCGGTCGGCTCGCCAGGTTGGCCGCGCCATGCGCCTCTGCCCGGATGGGCTACCCTGGCACCGGGTGGTCATGATGGACGGCTCCGTGGCCGGCGGGGTTTTCGTGCCGCTGCGCCGCGCGATGCTGGAGAAAGAGGGCGTCGCCTTCCTATCGGACGGCCGGGTGGACATGGCGCGCCATCGCTGGCCGGGGGATAGGGAGGCACCGGCTCCCTCTACATAAACGAAACAGCCCGGGCGGCTCATCCCCCGGGCTATGTATCGGTATGTCCGGCGAAGGCCTGCAAAGGCCGCCGCGCCTACCCGCCCGCCCGGCGGATTTCCAGGAACCGCGGATTTCCGGTGAGGTCCGGCCGGACCTTCGGCGGCGCGAAGGGCGCAACGAACAGCCCGGCTGCCGCCTCCGCCTGCCCGTCCCCTGTCTCCACCAGCAGGACGCCGCCAGGGGCCAGGAATGCCGCCGCCTCCGCCGCCAGCCTGCGGTAAAACGAAAGGCCGTCCGCGCCGCCGTTTAGCGCCAGGGGCGGCTCAAAACCCACCTCCGGCTGCAGGCACGGCAGTTCGCCCGTAGGAATGTAGGGCGGGTTGCAGAGGATGAGGTCGAAAACGCGCCCCGCGAACGGCGCAAAGAAGTCGCCCTGGACAACCTCGGCCGCCGCGCCCAGGCGCGCCGCGTTTTCCCGCGCCAGCGCGCAGGCCTGCGCACTCAGATCCGACAGCGTCACGGCAGCGTCCGGCCGGTCCAGTTTCAGGCTCAGCCCCAGGCAGCCGGTGCCGCAGCACAGGTCCAGCGCCCGCGCGTTTTCCCCCGCGGTTTCAACCGCCCGCGCGCACATCGCCTCGCTGTCCGCCCGGGGGATCAGCACCCCGGGGCAGCAGACGAAAACGCGGCCCATGAAGGCCGCCTCGCCCAGGATGTATTGCAGCGGCTCCCGCCGTGCGCGCCGCGCCGTCCACGCCCGGTAACCCGAAACCGTCCCCGTGTCCAGCGCCTCGTCCCCCCGGGAAAACAGGGAAAGCCGGGGAACGCCCAGCAGCCCTTCCAGCAGTAGCGCCGCGTCCAGCCCGGCATCCGGCACGCCCGCGCGTGCGAGCATCCCCTCGGCCTCCCGGAGGGCTTCCCGGACGGTCACGCGCTTGGCGCCGGCGCCGCCTCCCGGGGCAGGATGACGGCCCCGTCTGCGGTCTTCTCGCCCTCCGGCAGCCCGTTGAGCGCGGCGTTGAGCGCGGCGATGGACACCTCCAGCATCTCCAGCGTGGGCGGGCGGGTGGTCAGCCGCTGCAGCTGCATCCCCGGCCAGCGCAGCGCGCGGGTCAGCGGGCTGGCGGCATGCGCCAGCGCCTTGAGCGCCTCGTAGCCCAGCCCCGCCACCATCGGCAGAAGCAGCAGCCGGGAGAGGATGCGCGCTAAGTAGTTCGTCCCCATGTCAAAACCGGTCAGGAAGAAGATCGCCTGGTCCACCACCGAGTAAAACAGGATGGACAGCGCAAAGGTCAGCAGCAGGAAACTGGTGCCGCAGCGGGGATGAAGGGTGGAAAACTTCTGCGCGTTCTCCGGCGTCAGCGGCAGCCCCGCTTCGTGGGCGTACACCGCCTTGTGCTCCGCCCCGTGGTACTGGAAGGTGCGGCGCATGTCCGGCATCAGCCCCACCAGCCACAGGTAGGCCATCAGGATGAGGATGCGGATGAGGCCGGACACCAGGTTCACGGAAAAGAGCGACCACCCCGCGCCCCGCAGCGCCCGCGCCGGCAGGTTGGGCAAAAGGATGAACAGCCCGACGGACAGGACGACGGCCAGCAGGCCCGCGAAGCCCATCATCACCTTGTCCGCGCCCTTGCCCAGCTTGCGGCTGAGCCACGCCTCAAAGCGCGAGGGCTTCTCGCTCTCCATGGCGCCGGACATGTCCGCGCTCTGCTGCAGCACCTTCATGCCCAGCTTCATCATCAGCACCATGTTCACCGACCCGCGCAGAAAGGGCTTGCCCATCCAGGGATGCTTTTTGGCCGGGGAGGCATAGGCTTCCCGCCGCACCACGATATCGCCGTTGGGTTTGCGCACCGCCACGGCGATGTGCTCCGGCGCCTTCATCATCACGCCGTCCAGCACGGCCTGCCCGCCGATGTCCGGCCGCTTCTCCTGCTTGCCCTCGATGGATTTCAGCAAAACAACCTCCAAAAACCGCGGCGTGCCCGCCACGCGTGTGCTTTATTATACCCCAACCCGCCTCCGGCACAAGGCCGGGCGTCTGAAGCCCCGGGACGGGCGTTATCATCCGCCCGAAGCATCCATGGAAGGCCTGGACGCCAAAAGGAGGGCTGTCATGAACCGGTGGATTCTGCTGCTGCGCGGCGTCAGCCAGACGGGGAAAAACCGCGTGCCCATGACCGCCTTCCGCGAGGCGCTGATCCGGGCGGGTTTCCAAAACACGCGCACTTGGATCCAGTCCGGGAACGCGCTGGTCGAAACGCCGAAAGGGCGGGAGGAAACGCGGCTTCTGGCGGAAAAGGCGCTGAAGGAGGACGTGGGCGCGGACATCCTGGTCATCGTGAAGACGGCGGAGGACATCCGCCGGGCCCTGGCGGGCAACCCCTTCCCGGGCCTGGACTCCGCGCGGGTATTTTACGGGTTCTACAACGAGGCGCCCAGCCCGCAGAAAGCCGCTCCCCTGCTGGAGACGGACTTCGGGGAGGATCGGTTGGCCCTGGGCGCGGATGCCGTGTATACCTACATCCGGGCAGCGCGGCGCGCACCCGGCTTACGACGGACTTCCTCCAGCGCAAACTGGGCACGCCCCTCGCGTTCCGCAACCGGAACACGCTGGGCAAGCTGCTGGAAATGGCGGGAGAATAACGGGCTTGAGGGCACACTAAGGCGCCATCGTCAGCCGGCCGCCTGACCCGAGCAGCAGCAAACCGAAGGGCGGACGAAGGCGCCTTCACCAGCCTGCTGCCCGACCCGGGCAGCAGGTTTAAGGGCGGCCTAAGTCCCCGTCATCAGCCGGACAATCATGTCGTCGGTTTCCGCCATCCCGTCCCTCGCCAGGCGGCGGACGGCGTCGATGGTTTGTTCGACGTCCTGCCTGACCAGCCCGTCGCCCGGGTGAATGGGCTTGTTTTCCATGCTCAGGCTGTATGCCAGGATGGCGCTGTCGACCGAGGAAGCAATTTTCGCCGCGCAGGACGGCTTTTGAACCATTGCCGTATGAAACGTTCAATCCTAATAAGCGAAGGAACCCCGCTTTCGCGGGGCGTCCTCATGCCGGAACAGGCTTCAGGCGTTCTCGGGCTGCTTTTCGTAGCGCTTCTTGAAGCGGTCCACGCGCCCGCCGGTGTCCACCAGCTTCTGCTTGCCGGTATAGAAGGGGTGGCACTTGGAGCAGATGTCCACGCGCATTTCCTTCTTGATGGAGCCGGTCTGGAAGGTCTCGCCGCAAACGCAGCGCACCGTGGCCTCGCCGTACTTGGGATGGATGTCCTTCTTCATGGATTTCCCTCTGCCGCGCATGTTTCCCGGATTCATGGCGCGCAACCATGAGCCGTGCAGTGCATCATACCACCCGGAAACAAGGAAAGCAAGGGCGGGCCGCTGCGAAACCACACGTCGCACGGGGACCGCGTTTTATAGAGTTAGGCGCCCCTGATGCTTTCCCCGGACTGGAAAAGAGTACCCGGCCGGAAACCCGGATGAGCTCGCCATGGTTTGAGCATTGCCCAGCAGTCCGTATTGCTTGTGGAAGTAGTCTTCTATCCATGCCGCTTGCACATGCCAGTCGCGGAATCCGGTAAGTGGTTGCCAATGCCGTTTTTATCCTCTATACTGTCAGTAGTGGTTTAGTTGTCGGCTTATTGCCAATTTTCACATGAAGCAGCCGACATTGCGGGCGGTTTTCTGTGCGCGGCGGCACCGTTGCTTTTAGTTTCTCTCTTCTATTTAATACGCGCTTACGGCTTTTCCAGGGCCGCCGGGTTCGAACTACTACAACGTCGGGAGGGATTGCGGGATGAAAATCGGTTTCGTATGTTTTGGGGAGGTCAACACGCCCTACGACAGTCTGGTCAAGAAACACGCCAGGGCGCTGGCCCTGTTGTCCGGCGAAGGGGCGGACATCGTGGACGCGGGCATCGTAATTGACGACCCGGGCTACCAAAGCGCTCGCGCGGCTCTCGACAAGCTGGACGGCCAGGGGTTTTCTTCCCTGGTCTGCTGCGTCGCGGGCTGGATTCCCACCCACGCGGTCATCTACGTGACGGACGCGTTCCGGCACCTGCCGATGGTCCTGTGGGGGATGTGCGGCTGGTATGAGGGAGACCGTCTGGTCACCACGGCGGACCAGGCCGGCACCACCGCGCTGCGGGGCACCTTTGAAAGCCTTGACTACCGTTTCAAGTACGTCTACAGCATCATCGGCGAGCCCGAGCCCGTTGAGGCGGTGATGTCCTTCGCCCGCGCCGCGCACGCCGCCAGCCGGCTGCGGACGGCCCGGGTCGGCACCATGGGGTACCGGGACATGCTGCTGTACGGCACGCAGTTCGAGGGCGTCTCCCTGCGCGGCCAGATCGGCGTGGAGGTCGAGCCCTTCGAGATGCTGGAAATGGTGCAGGGGACCGAGGCGCTGACGGAGCAGGAAATCGAGGCGGGCATCCGGTTTGTCCGGGACAACTGGACGCTGGAAAAGGAGTGCGATGAGGCGGTCATCCGCAACGGCGTCCGGTACGCACTGGCCCTCAACAAAAAAATCGAAAGCCGCGGTTTCGACGCCATCACCCTCATCGACGTAGACGGCATGAAAAAACTGCTGGGGTTTCCGCCCGCGATGGTGTTCATGCTGCTGGACAGCTGGCGGACCATCGCCACCATCCCGGAAAACGACATCCTGGGCAACGTGACCCAGCTGATGCTGTCCTTCCTGACGGGCCAGACAATCCCCTACCTGGAATATTACGAGTTCTTCAAGGAGTCCGTGCTCATCGGCGTGCCCGACTTCGTGCCCCGCGCCGTGACGGACGGGCCGGTGAAGATGCTGCCGACCTCCTTTGGCCTGCTGTCCGCCTCCCTGCTCAACGTCAGCAAGGTGAAGACTGGATTGGTCACCTGCGCGCGGCTGTACTACAAGAAGGGCCGGTATTACATGCACCTGTTCACGGGGGAGGCCAGGCCGCCGATGAAGTGGGAGGAGTGCGGCTGGAAGCCCCCGGCGCCCCAGCTGCCCAGCCTGGAGCTGTTCCCCCGCTCGACCACCGTGCCGGAACTCGCCCAAAAGGTCTTCAGCCAGCACGTCCTGATCTGCTACGGCGACCACACGGAATCCATCCGCGACCTGTGCGCCCTGCTGGACATCGCGGTCGTCTGAGCCGTCCACGCCCGCGGCGGCCAGCCCCACCAGCCTTAAATCGTTTTCCCAGCCGGACCGGATGGGCGGCGCAATGCCCGCCCACAAGATAAATCAAGGAGGAAGCCACATGAAAGGGAAACTGAAACTGCTCTGCCTCGCTGTCCTGTGCGTCGTCCTGTTCACCGCCTTCGGCGCGTTCGCCGCGGTCGACATCGGCATCGTGCTGCCCACGCGGGAGGAGTCCCGCTGGCTGGGCGACGAAGCCAAGTTCCTAAAGGCCATCGAGGCGGGCGGCTACAACGCGCGCATCCTGTTCTCCGAAGCCAACTCCGCCACAGAGAAGACCAACGTGGAGACCCTGCTGGGCCTGGGCGCCAAAACCATCGTGTTGTGCTCCTTTGACGCGACAGCCGCGGCCGCGGCCGTCGACATGGCCGCCGCGGAAGGCGCCACCGTCATCTGCTATGACCGGCTCATCATGGACACCAAGAACCTTGCCTACTACGTCACCTTCGACTCCGTCAAGGTTTCCGAGTCCCAGGCGCAATATCTGGTGGACCAAATCGAGCCGGGCTCCAAGGGCAACAACCTCTATATCTATTCCGGCGCCCTGACGGACAACAACTCCTTCCTTTTCCTGGAAGGCGCCTGGAACATCCTGCAGCCCCTGATCGCCGACGGCACCTTCATCCTGCGCAACTGCCCGAAGGCGGAGGAGTTCAAGGACCAGCCGACCCTGTCCTATGAGGAAAAGGCTTCCATCATGCAGACCATCGATACGGAATGGAAGATGAATGTTTCCAAGTCCCTGGCCGAAGCGCACCTGACCGCCGTGGGCAAGGACGCCAAGGGCACCGTGTTCGTGCTGGGCCCGGCCGACGACGACTGCACCCGCGCGCTGTCGGACGCCTTCCATGCGGACGCGGACGTGACAAAGGTCTTTATCGCCGGCGCGGACGGCGTCGCCGCCTCCGTCCAGTACCTCATCGACGGCAAGCAGTCCATGACCGTATACAAGGATCCCCAGGCACTGGTGGACGCCACCTTCGACATCATCGGGGCGCTCAAGGAAGGCCGCGTGCCGGAGACCAACGCTTTCTTCAACAACAACGCCGCCGACGTCCCCACTATCCAGTGCGACGTGGTGACCGTCACCCGGGACAACCTGGTCCAGGTGTTCTTCGAGGGCGGCGTCTACAACGGCGACGACTACGTGAACTGGAAGTAATCCCAGCCGGAAACCGGCCTGCCGGGAAGCCCGTGCGGGGCTTCCCGGCGGTTTTGGAAACAACTGGCAATCAAGGGGGCGCCGATGGCCGAATACCTGTTGGAAATGCGGGACATCACCAAAACCTTCCCGGGGGTGAAGGCGCTGGACTGCGTCAATTTCAAGGTGAAGCCCGGGGAAATCCATTGCCTGGTCGGCGAGAACGGCGCGGGCAAGTCCACGCTGATGAAAATCCTGGCCGGCGTGTACCAGCACGGCAGTTTTTCAGGCGACATCGTGCTGAATGGGGAGCCCCAGCACTTTTTCAGCCTGCGCGACAGCGAGCAGGCCAGCATCGCCATCATCAGCCAGGAGCTGGCCCTGGTGCCCGATTTCACGATTTACGAAAACATCTTCTTCGGCCATGAAATCATGCGGGGAAAACGGGTGGACTGGCCGGAGACCATCCGGCAGGCCGGCGGACTGCTGCAAATGGTC
>JAPXQZ010000025.1:9174-13187 GCA_033813835.1 Clostridia bacterium
GGTCAAGGCCTCCGAGCTGTCCGTGGGGCAGCAGCAGCTGGTGGAAATCGCGACAGCCATGTCCAAGCGCGCCAAAATCCTCATCCTGGACGAGCCGACCTCGTCGCTCAACGAGAGTGACAGCGCGCATCTGCTGGGCTTGCTGCGGGAACTGCGGGACAGGGAGGGGGTCACCGTCATCCTGATTTCCCACCGCCTGCACGAGGTGCTTTCCATCGCCGACAAGGTGACCGTCCTGCGGGACGGCGCCACCGTCAAAACGCTGGACGCGCGCAAGGGAGAGGTTAGCGAGGGGGAAATCATCCGCCTGATGGTGGGACGCGTGTTTGAGAACATCTACCCGCCCCGCGCCGGGACGCCCGGGGAGGAGGCGGTGCTTGAAGTCCGGAACTTTACCGCCGTCAGCCCCAGGACCCAGCGGGAAGTGCTCAGGGACGTCTCCCTGACCATCCGCAGGGGCGAAATCGTCGGGCTTGCCGGCCTGATGGGTGCCGGCAGGACGGAACTGGCCCTTTCGCTGTTTGGCAACACGCCGCGCTACAAGGTGACCGGCGGGGATATCATCCTGCAAGGGGAGAAAATGAAGTTCGACCAGCCTTCCAAGGCTATTTCCCGGGGGCTGGCCTACGTGTCGGAGGACCGCAAGGGCAAGGGGCTGATCCTGATCCAGGACATCCGCTTCAATATGACCATCGCCAGCCTGAAAAGGCTGCTGCGCGGCCTGGTCATCGACCAGAACGAGGAAGTCTCCGCCGCCGACGGGTACAGGAAGTCCCTGGATATCCGGGCCTCCTCCCTCTCCCAGCTGGTCATGAACCTTTCCGGCGGGAATCAGCAGAAGGTCTCCCTGGCCAAGTGGCTGTTCTCCCAGCCCAGCGTGCTCATCCTGGATGAGCCGACCCGCGGCATCGACGTGGGTGCCCGGCACGAGATTTACACCATCATGAACGACATGGTCGACAACGGCATGTCCATCCTGATGATTTCTTCCGACCTGCTGGAAATCCTCGGGATGAGCGACCGCATCTACGTGATGGCGGCCGGCCGGATCACCGGGGAACTGCCGAAACGGGAAGCGACCCAGGAAAAAATCATGCAGATGGCGACCGCGGTCTGACCCGGCTCCGGCGACGATACGGCACAGCCAGTGGAGGTACTTGTATGAACCGCGCGGAGGGAACCGCCCCCAGGAATTTGTCGCAGGAAATCCTGCACCTGCTGAAAAACAACGTCAGGAACTACGCGATGTACCTGGCGCTGGCGGCGCTGTTCCTGATTTTTTCCATCACGACCCAGGGCGCCTTCCTGTCGGCGCGCAACATCACCAACCTGGTCAACCAGACCGGGTACGTCGCGGTGATGGCGGTCGGCATGACGCTGGTGCTCATCATTGGGCAGATTGACCTGTCCGTCGGGTTCGCGGCCGGCTTCCTGGGCGCGGTCGCCGCCCGGCTGCTGACCCGGGGCCTGGGCACGTTGCCCGTCATCCTGATCACCCTGGCGATCGGAACCCTGATGGGCCTGCTCATCGGCCTTATCATCGGGAAGCTCCGGGTGCCCGCCTTCGTCACCACACTGGCCGGCCAGTTCATCTTCCGGGGCATGCTGTCCCTGATGACGGAAGCCAACGGAACCATCCTGGTCAAGAACGAGACCTTCAACCAGATTTCCAACGGGTTTCTGCCGCCGGTGTTCCAGGTGGGCAGCCTGCACGGCCTGTCGCTGCTCGTCGGGGCGGTGTTCATCGTCCTCATTGTGTATTTCCAGTTCAGGCAGCGGCGAAGCCTGCTCAAGTACGGCTTTCCGACGCATTCCTTCCCGGTCTTCCTGGGCCAGGTGGTCATCCTGTGCGCCGCTGTCGGCCTGATGGTCTTCGCGCTGGCGGAATACCGCGGCATCTCATGGACCATCATGGTGGTGCTGCTTGTCGCGCTGATCTACAACTTCATGATGAAAAACACCCGCCTGGGCCGCCACATCTACGGGACCGGCGGCAACCGGGAGGCCGCGCTGCTGTCCGGGGTCAACACCCAGCGCATCCTGCTCATCGTCTTCGCCTCCATGGGCATGCTGTCCGCCCTGGGCGGCATCCTCTTCACCTCCCGCCTGCAGTCCGCCACCCCGACAGCCGGCAGCGGCTTTGAGCTGGATTCCATCGCGTCCTGCTACATCGGCGGCGTGTCCACCACCGGCGGCATCGGCCGGGTCACCAACTCCATCATCGGCGCCTTCGTCATCATGTCGCTGACCAACGGCCTGAACCTCACCGGCATCGGCATCACCTACCAGTACATCATTAAGGGCATCATTTTCATCCTTGCCGTGGCCTTCGACGTGCGCTCGCGCATCGCGAAGTCGGCCTGAACCTGCGTAAAGCCCCGGATTGGCGCACGCCCTTCCGGCTTGAACTGCCGCCCGGAATCCCATGCATTCCATTATCATAAGAGCGCGCCGGCACATCGCCGGCGCGCTTTCCCCTGACTTCCGCTTCCTGTTTGCCGAGATACAAGCGCTCAAAACATCCCGTTGACCGCCCGGACCGTCTCCTCCACCAGCAGGTCGCCCCCCTCCGGGCCGCACTGCGTCGACGCCGCCTTGCTGCTGTAGCTGCCCCCCTCGATCGCCGCCTGTGTGGGAAGGTAGCCCCCCAGGCCGTTGGACAGCTGCACCACCATCAGCGGCCTCGCCGGCGTCCGCGCCTTCATCCGAAGGCCGTAGGCGTGGAACAGCTCAAACGGGTTCGTCGCCAGCGCCGCAGTTCCCAGCCGCACGACGTGGCTCTTCACGTCCACGGTCTGCCGCTCCTGCTGTTCCCGGTAGCGGAGCACCACCCCCTGCGGCTCAAACGCGCGCACCACTTCCGCCATCGTCATCCGCTTCCCCGGCGAATGCGCCGCCCGAAGCCGCGCGATCTCCGCGGCGGCCTCCTCATACTCCTCCCGCGTCACCTGCCGCAGCGGCAGCCGCAGCGACAGCACCCGGTGCGAAAACGCCGGCGTATAGTCCACAAACCCCCGCGCCTCCTGAAGGCCCCGGCGGACCGCGTCCCCGATGCGACGGCCGATGCCCGCGCACAGCCGCGTCATGTCGAAGTTCCGGTACACCTCGCCCGTCTGCCCGCCCCAGATCTTCAGCGCCTCCCGGTTGTCCCGGCTCACGCGCACCAGGTCCACCGGGCTGACGTCGCCCGCCGCGCCGCACAGCGCCAGCACGTGCACGTTGCCCAGCGACGCACGGATGTCCTCCCGCGCGAAGGCCCAGAAATCCGCCGACAGGAAGCGGTGCAGCTCGAACACCTGCGAGGGCGTCGACACGTTGACGACGACCCCGGTCAGTTTCCCTTCCGCGTCCCAGGTGTACAGCAGCCCTACCCCGCTGTCCGCGCCGTTCTCAAAGCCCGTGAATTCCGGACGGGAGCAGTCCCCGTACATCACGGTCTGAAGCGGGCCTTCCCCCCTGAACACCGGGCGCCGGTTGAAGCCGGTGACGGCGTACTCCTGCGCGCTGCTGACCCCGCCTTCCGTCCGCCCCTCCCAGGCCCTGCGGATGACGTCCGACAGCCGCTCCGCCAGGAAGGCCTGCGCCTCCTCGCCCCGGAGCACCTCAGGGCCCATCTCAACCGGCGGCAGGATGTCTTCGCCGATTACCGCCTCGGCGTCGTCCCGCAGAAAGTCCCGGTTGAAGTCGCTGGAGCTGTGCGTATGCGTGGCTCCCAGGGACACGCAGCCAAGGTCGAACCCCTCCAGACCGCGGAGGGATTCCCGCAGGCGTTCTTCAATCCCCAGGGGCGGCTCGGTCATATCCAGGGACACGAATACCGCCTGGGTTTCCCCGTTGTCCAGCGCCAGGGCCGTCGCGGTCAGCGGGTCGCGCACGTATTCCGATACCCGGTGGTACATCTGCCCCAGCATCAGCACGGGGCGGTCCGGCGTGATGCTGGCGCTCGCCCAGCCAATCCTGATCTTTTTCACGTCATCCTCCCAAGCGGGCGAGCCACAGCGTTTGCCCTGCCC
>JAPXQZ010000026.1:0-13125 GCA_033813835.1 Clostridia bacterium
GGGAAGCAATGGAGCCCGGACCTGGTGCTCTCCGCTGCCGTGGGCGGCGTGCTGCCCGGGCATGAGACCGCCCGGGCGCTGGGCATCCGCCACGCCTTCTGTGAAAAGCGCGACGGCGCGCTCATCTTGCGCCGCGGCTTCGAGCTGCCCCCCGGCGCCCGGGTGGTGCTGGCGGAGGACGAGGTGTCTACCGGCCAGTCCGTCCGGGAAATGATGGAAATTGTCCGCGCGCTGGGCGGCACGGTGGCCGGCATCGTCTGCCTGGTGGACAAGTCCGGCGGCACGGCGCGGTTTGACGCCCCCTTTGAAGCGCTGGTGACCCTGAAGGCCTCGCACTACCGCCCGGACGCCTGCCCGATGTGCGCCCAGGGGATGAAACTGGTCAACGCGGGTTAAAAGAATGGGACGGCCGCCATGCCGCCCCGGGTTCTTTCCATACGCTCAGACTTCGGAAAAGTCATCCCCGCGCAGGTACTTGCCTGACGCGAAATGGGCCAGCATCGCCGCCTGGAAAGCTTCTTCGTTGCGTGCCCGCAGCGCGCGCACGATGTTTTCGTGCTTGACGATGGTATCCTCCAGGTGCGGGGCCTTCTGCTGGGTCATGAAGTTTTCGTCCACGTCCCAAATGGCATCCATCAGGGAGGCCAGCGTGGGATTTCCCACGCGGGAAAAGAGCAGGCGGTGAAAATCCCGGTCCTCCTGGTGGAACAAGCGGCGCGCTTCCCATGCGCGGCGGATGTTGGTCATCAACCCTTCCAGTTCCGACACGTCCTCCGGGCGCAGCGTCGCGTATGCTTCCTTCATAAAGCCCAGCTCCAGGCGCTTGCGGATCGCCAACATGTCGGATACAGCGGACCGCCCATTGCCCGTGCCGGCGAAGATGACGTTCTGGAAGATGAAGTCCAGGTTGAACGCCTTGAGCACCGTGCCGCGCCCCGCCTGGGCGGACACCAGGCCCATCAGCTCCATCGACTTGATGGCCTCCCGCAGCACGTTGCGGCTGACGCCCAGCATCTCCACCAGCGCCTGCTCCGTGGGCAGCAGATCGCCGGGCTGCAGGTTGTGCTGGATGATATAGGCCCTGACCTGGCGGAACACCTGGGCGTAGAGCTTTTCCCCGCGCTTCCTGTTCATGCGGCCTCCTGTCAACTTGGTTCCTATATATACGCGGCTTCGGTACTTTGTCAAACGATTCTTTCCGGCGCGATGGGTTCATCTGTTGTGGTAGCCTGTAGAAAATCACTGCAATTCTTTGCTTTGAAACTGCCGTTGGGCTTGCCCGCCTTCCCTGGGAAACCGCGCTTCCGAATTGACATTGTAGGATGATTTGGCTAAAATCGGCTCAGAATCATCCTGCGCCCGGGGACGCGCCGGGCGGCGGGGACAACTGAAAAAAGGAGCTGCAAGATGGGCGTTCCCGAAAAGTACCGCGGCATCTTCCCGGCGTTTTACGCCTGCTATGACGACATGGGGGAGATCTCCCCCGCCCGCGCCCAGGTGCTGGCGCGCCACCTCCTCGCCCGGGGCGCGAAGGGGCTGTACGTCAACGGTTCCTCCGGCGAGTGCATCTACCTGGGCGTGCAGGAGCGGAAAACCCTGCTGGAAAGCGTGATGGAGGCCGTCGGCGGACGGATGACCGTCATCGCGCACGTGGCATGCAACAATACCCGCGACGCGCAGGAACTGGCGCGGCACGCGCAGAAACTGGGCGTGGACGCCATCGCGGCCATCCCGCCGATTTACTTCCGGCTGCCGGAGCACGCCATCGCCCGCTACTGGAATGACATCAGCCGGGCCGCGCCGGAGACCGATTTCATCCTCTACAACATCCCCCAGCTGGCCGGCGTCGCGCTGACCCTGCCGCTGCTCGCCGAAATGCTGAAGAACCCGCGCGTCGTGGGGGTCAAGAACTCCTCCATGCCGGTCCAGGATATCCAGCAGTACCGCGTAGCCGGAGGCGAAGGGTTCGCCGTGTTCAACGGCCCGGACGAACAGCTGGCCGCCGGCCTGGCCATGGGCGCCTGCGGCGGCATCGGCGGCACCTACGGCGTTATGCCCGGGCTGTACGTCCGGATTTTCGACCTGATGGCGCAGGGAAAAACAGCAGAAGCCCTGGCCGTGCAGGACGAGGCCTGCCGTATCATCGCCGCCCTGTGCGGCGGGAAGGGCAGCATGTACGCCCTCATCAAGGAAACGCTGCGCCGCAAGGGCGTACAATGCGGCGGCGTGCGCGCCCCGCTGGCCCCCCTGGACGCCGCGGACGCCAAGCAGGCCGACCTGTGCGAGAAACTCGTCAACGAAGCGGAGCAGAAGTACCTGGCAGGGATTTAACGAAGAGGGGAGACGTTCCGGGGCTTCGCCCCGAACCCCATGCGGGGCTGTACAGCCCCGCACTTGTTTTCGATACGCTTCCCGGAAACCCCGTCGCGCGACAAACCGCCGCAATATTATCGCGTCAAAGTTTTCGGGCTCCGTGGCCTTCTGAAAAGGCCACCGCTATGTGTTCCTCGTCCTACTCCACGTATACAAACCCGCCGCCGCGCTTGGTGGTGCGCAGCCACAGCCCCAGAGGCACGGACAGGCGGCTACCGTTGTCGTAGATGTCCATCAGGGCCTCTTCCCCGGCGCCGGAGATGCCCACGACGGTGACCCAGTGCCAGTTCTCCAGCTGCGGAACCTCGCCGTTGGAGAGGTTGAGGAAGGCGACGGGCGAGTCGGCAGCAAGGCCGGAACGGATGAACGCCTCGGCGGTCTCGGCGGAGGGGCGGAGCTCCGGCTCCGCGGGCACCTCCAGCGCCCGGCTTTTCAGCCCGCTGCCCTGCAGGGAGAGCAGGGCGTCCAGCCCTTTTTGCATCAGGGCGGGCGAATTCAGGCCCATGACGGTGGGGGTCAGGTATTCCCAGCTGTGCTCCATCAGGGAGAGAAAACCGTCCTGGCTGTCAACCGCCACGGGCAGGCGCAGCCGCCCGCCGCGCGAGAGATAATAGAGGATGTTGGCGCCGGTGCAAGGCCCGCAGCCGGCCTTGCGCTGCCAGAAGCCGCGAAACCAGTCCTGGTCGCAGCCGTAGTGCGGGGCGTCGCCCCTATAGGGCAGCTGCAGATATTCGGGAGCGCTGATGGTGGTGGTCATGGCATCCGACGTGCGCGCCCCTCGGCGCGCGCCTTAGATAATAAGCCCGCCCGGCGAGAAGCCGGTGAGCTGATAAGTGAATTATACCCCCTTTGTCAAGGGGAACGCAGAACGGCCCATCCGAGCCGTCCTGCGCGATGAACGTTTATGGCTGAAGCGTCGTCAAGCCGGCAGCTGGATGCCAGCTTCCCGCGCCGCCTCCACCAGGGTATCCAGGGCCTTCACGATCTGCTCCTCCTTGTGCTCGCTGATGACACAGAAGCGCAGCCGGGCCTTGCCCTTGGGCACGGCGGGGAAGACGGCGGGCGGCACGAAGACGCCCTTGTGGCGCAGCATGTTGGACAGCAAGAAGGCGTTCTCGTCCGAGCCCACCAGGATGGGGATGATGGCGGTATGCCCGGCCAGGCAGGTGTTCAGGCGGCGCTTGTGCGCCTCGCGGACGAAGGCGTTGATGTTGTTCTCCAGCGACTGGATGATGGAGGGGTCGCTGCGCAATAGCCGCACCGCCTCCAGCGTGCCCGCGGCCAGCGGCGGAGAGATGCCCACGGAGAAGACAAAGCCGGGCAGGTTGTAGCGCAGGTACTCGATGAGGCTGCGCTTCCCAGCCAGGTAACCCCCGCAGGTGCCCAGACCCTTGGACAGGGTGCCCATCTTGATGTCGATATCGTCGTGGGCGAGTCTGAAGTACTCGTCCACGCCGCCGCCGGTTTTGCCGATGACGCAGGCGGAGTGCGCCTCGTCCACCATCAGGAAGCAGCCGTACTTCTTCTTGAGCTCCACGAAGGCGGGCACGTTGGCGATGTCGCCGTCCATGCTGTAGGCGCCCTCGATGATGATGAGGCACATTCTGAACTTGTCCCGCTGGGTTTTGAGGATGCTCTCCAGCGCCACGTGGTCGTTGTGCGGGAAGGGCTTGCTGACCGCCTGGCTCAAGCGGGTGCCCTGGTCGACGGAGTTGTGGGCCAGGGCGTCGTAGAGAATCAGGTCGTCCTTGCCGCAGAGGTTGCCCACCAGGGTCACGTTGGTCGCGTGGCCAGAAACCAGCACCAGCGCGGCCTCGGCGTTCTTCCACGCGGCAATCTCCCGTTCCAGCTCTTGGTAGAGGGTTTTCTCACCCGCCAGCAGGCGGGAACCGGAAGCGGAGGTGCCGTAGCGGTCGATCGCGGCCTTGGCCGCAGCCATGACCTCCGGACGTCCGGACATCGCGACGTAGTTGTAGGAGCCGAAGTTGAGCACCTCGTGCCCCTCCATCAGGCTCACGTCCTTCAGCGCGCTGTCGTGCGGGACGAAGTAGGGGTTCTCCATTCCAGAACCCAGCAGTGCCGCTTCCCGCAGGGCGAAGGCCTGGAACTCCTCGGAATCCTCGAAGCGTTTAATGGGCGTGACTTCGCCCCGCGGCTCCGCCGGCTTCTGCTCCCCGCCCGCCAGCCGGGCCAGGATGACCTGGGTCAGGTCGTTGACGGTGGTGCACTGGCCGTACTCCTCCGTGGGGATGAGGACGTCGAAGAGCTCCTCCACCTTCAGCGACACGCCCAGCACCTGCAGGGAGTCGCCGCCCAGGTCGTTGATGAAGTGGGCGGTGTCCGGGATGTTTTCGGGCGGCACTTCCAATGCGTCGGCGTACACGCGCCGCACGCGCTCCTTGATTTCGTCCAGGCTGCTGGCCTTCTCCGGCACCGCCTCCTCCACCTCGATGGGGGTGGTGTCCGACAGGGGCAGGGCACCGGACTTCAGGTCCAGGTCGCGGTAGGCAATCCGGGTCTCTTCCAGCGCCTTTTTCAGCGCCATGCGCTTGACCTTGATGCCGTTGGCCAGCTCAAAGGGCTCGCGGGTTGCCAGTACGCGGGTAATCTGCTTCAAGACCGGCAGCCGGCGGTTGTTCTGGGCAACCTGGCGCATCAGCTGGGTCAGGAAGGCGTCGTCGCGGTACCGCTCCCCGACGTTTAAGACCAGGGTGATGTCCTCATAGTCCGGCCGCAGGTGACGCCGCCTTTTCAGGCGGTTGACGCGGCTGGCGCCGGTGTTCCTGAGGCCCAGCACGCAGTACTGCTCCACGCCTTCAAGGTTGCCGAAGTAGTCCTCAATTTCATCCGGGTAGACGTTCTCGCCCGACTCGTTGATGATGACGTCCTTGCTGCGGCCTTCCACGTACATCCGCATGCCTTTTTCCAGCCGGACGATATCCCCCGTGCGGTACCAGCCGAACGCGTCCAGGTCCGGCGGGATGAGGACGCCGTCTTTCAGCTGCCCGGTGTGCACGCTGCTGCCCCGGATGAGCATCTCCCCGGTGTTGGAGCGCTTGCCGTCGGACTCCACCTTGTACTCCACCGAGGCCAGCGGGCGCCCGACGGAGCCGGAGGTGCGGGTATGCAGGTTCATGCTGGTCTCGCAGGAGGTGATGGCGGTTTCCGTCATGCCGAAGCCGGAAATCGTGTAATAGCCCAGGGCCGCGATGTTGCGCATGTGCTCCCGCGGCGTATGGCTGCCGCCCAGGATGACGCAGTTGACGTCCGGGCCCAGCAGCTGCGCGTTGACGGACTTGAACAGCACCGTGCGCGCGAAGTCCATGCCAAAGCGCGGAACCACGTTCTGCAACCCCAGGCTGATGCCCTTCATCACCTTGAAGGCGGCGCGTTTCAGCGGCTTTTGCAGGGCGACCTTCTTGTTGAGCCCGGCGGAAAGGCTGTTGGCCAAAACCGGCACCGCGCACAGGAAATTGACCTTGAACCTGCGCATCGTGCCCAGGATGGTCTCCGGTGCCCGGTCCTTGATGAAGACGGACTCGTAGCCCACGAAGTTACACCACATCACGCAGACCATGAAACCGAAGATATGGTGGAAGGGCAGGAAGGCCAGGTTGCGCTGCATCGTGTCGTTCACGATGCGCGGGTTGGCCTTGTGCAGAAGGTCGGAATTGAGCACCTGCTCGCAAACGGCGGCCTCGTCGTAGACGAAGATGCGGCTGGTCGCCGTGCTGCCCGAGGTGCACAGCGCGATCCGGTCCGCCCACCGGGGTGTGTAATCCTTCGCCTCCGGGGCGGCGAAGAGCTGCTCCGCCTGGATCTGCACGTACTTTTGCGGCAGCTTGCGCCGCTCCCGGCTGATGACGCCGGCCGCGCCGGCCTCCTGCAGCATATGCGCGGTCATCTCGTCGGACAGGGCGGCGTTGAGCAGCAGGGGATTGTACCCCGCCTGCAGCAGGCCCCAGAACATGGAGAACCACTCCCGGCAGGTGTCCACCTGGATGGCGACGAACTGTCCGGCAGGCATGTCCTTCAGCGCGCCCTGCAAAAACTGCGCGTAGTCTGCCGCTTTCCGCTCGAATTCCGCGAAGGTGGCGCTGCGCTCCTGGTCGCCCTCCAGCCAGTGCGCGGCGATGCGCTCCCCGTTTTCGCAGGTCAACTCGAATATCCTGCGCAGGGTCATGTCCTGGCGCAGCGCCTCACAGCGCGCGCTGATATCGGTTTTCAGTTCCATCAGGGCTCCTCCCTGCCGCGGAGCGCGGTCACACCTTGTAATAGTCCGCCAGAAAGCGCAAAAACAGGCGCCCGGGCAATACGTCGTGCAAAATGATGGCGAGGTCTTCCTTCATGGTGGTCACTTTCAGCCGCAGGGGCAGCCGCTTTCTGCCCATCGCGCGGGCCAGTTTCCGGCCGAAGCGCGCCGGCTCCGACCCCGACGCCTCGTCCTTGCGGACGACGGCCGCCGCGCGGCCGAAACTGTCGGCATACACGGGGGAAATGGTCAGGGCCTGCCCGCGGTACCGGTCGCTGCCGCCCCGGTGGTCGCCCGGCTCCACCAGCATCACCTGGATCCCCTGGCCTCTCGTTTCCAGCGCCAGGCACTCCGAAAGCCCCTCCAGCGCGTGCTTGGCCGCCACGTAGGCGCCCTGGAAAGGCGTCGGCATCAGGCCGTTGACGGAGGACAGCATGACCACCTTGCCGCCGCCGTTTTCCCGCATCAGCGGCAGGGCGGCGCGGGTTACCCGCAGGGTGCCCAGCAGGATGGTGTCCAGGACCTTCTGCACTTCTTCCGGCGTGGTGTCCTCCACCGGGCCCAGGGTCAGGATGCCCGCGGCGTTGACCAGCGCGTCCGGCGGGCCGTACAGGGCTGCCGCCCGATGGGCAAACCCGATGACCGAGGCCTCCTCGCGCACGTCCAGCGGCAACAGGGCACCCAGGTCCGTTTCGCCTTCCTGCCCGGAAAAGGAGCGAGCGCCGGAAACGACCTTCCAGCCGCTTTCCTTCAGCGCCCTGGCCGCCGCCGCGCCCAGGCCGCTGGACGCGCCGCTGACCCAGGCCACCCTGTTTGCCATGTCTCCCTCCGGCTCAGAAGTCACGCACAGTTTATCCCATTCTGTCTATTTGCACAAGCAAGGGGGCCGCGCGGCCCCCGCGGGCTTGCCCTTTTGCGCCGGACGGATTAGTATGGGCGTAGAAGCTGAACAGGGAGGAACGGCGCCATGGCGAAAACCCTCATCGAGCAGATCAAATCCGTGGGATTCAAGCGCGTGCTGTCTTACGTGGATCGTGACGTTGACCGCAACGCCGTCAAAATCGCGGACTGGCTCATCCGGCGCGACCCGGAAAAGCTGGCCGTGGGCTCCCAGGCGCAGACGGCCAAGAACGCGATTGTCAACCAGCAAGGCAACTGGTACAAACTGCTCAAGAGCCTGTACACGGACATCGACGACGGGGTGCGCAAAAGGCTGTTTGAGAATTTCGTCATCAACGCCAGCATGATCGGCACCCCCCGCCAGCGGAAGGCGGCCATCAAACACGGCTGCAACGTGCCCTGGGCCATCCTGATGGATCCGACCAGCGCCTGCAACCTGGCCTGCCAGGGGTGCTGGGCCAGTGAGTACGGCGGGAAGCTCAGCCTGTCGCTGGAGGAACTGGACGGCATCATCCGCCAGGGCAAGAAGCTGGGCACCTATCTGTACATCTTTTCGGGTGGCGAGCCCCTGATGCGCAAGGCCGACATTCTCCGCCTGTGCGAAATGCATCCGGACTGCGCCTTCCTGGCCTTCACCAACGGCACGCTGATTGACGAGGCTTTCGCGAACGGAATGCTGCGGGTCAAAAACTTCGTGCCCGCCATCAGCATCGAGGGCTTTGAGGAAGCCACGGACGCCCGGCGCGGCAAGGGCACCTACCGACGGGTCATCCGGGCGATGGAACTGCTGAAGGAAAAGCGGCTGCTGTTTGGAATCTCCCTGTGCTACACCAGCCGGAACACCGAGGTCATCGGCAGCGAAGCGTACATCGACCACATGATTTCCCTGGGCGCGAAGTTCGCCTGGTTCTTCACCTACATGCCCGTGGGCAGGGACGCCGCGCCGGAACTGATGGTGACCCCCGAGCAGCGGGAGCATATGTACCGCGCCGTGCGCGCCTGGCGGGACACCAAGCCGATTTTCACCTTGGACTTCTGGAATGACGGGGAATACGCCGGCGGCTGCATCGCGGGTGGACGCTCCTATTTGCATATCAACGCTGCGGGCGACGTGGAGCCCTGCGCCTTCATCCACTACGCCGACAGCAATATCCGGGAACACACCCTGCTGGAAGCCCTCAAGCGGCCGCTGTTCATGCAGTACCATCAGCGCCAGCCCTTCAACGACAATATGCTGCAGCCCTGCCCGCTGCTGGACAACCCGGGACAGTTGCGGGAAATGGTGGATCTGTCCGGCGCGCGATCCACCGAGGTCAGGGATCCGGAGGACGTGGCAGACCTGTGCGGCAAGTGCGCCCAGGCCGCGGAAAAGTGGGCCGTAACAGCGGACCGGTTGTGGAAGGAGGAGCCGCACGGAAAGAACCGCGGCCGCCGCTTCTTCCAACGGGAGGGGCAGGAAAACAAGGACAGGACACCCGTCGCCTGAGCCTGCCGCCAGGGCAGGCAAAGCCGCGAACAGAAAAGATACAGTTCCCCCGCTTCCGCAGGCGCGGCGGCGGGGGTATTGTTGCGCCATCAACGGCAACCGGCGGCGGAGAGAAGGCCCGGCGTGCAGTGGGTGCCTTTTCTGGTGTATGTGCTCATGACGGCGGTGACCCCGGGCCCCAACAATATCGTGTCCATGGAAAACGGGCGCCGCAGGGGCTTTGTCCGCGCCTTGCCCTTCAACCTGGGCGTGCTGGCGGGGTTCTCCGCCATCTCCCTGGCCAGCGCCCTCTTTCTGAACGCCCTTTCCGCCTGCTGCCCTTCCTGAAGTTGCCCCTGATAGCCCTGAGCGCGGCCTGCCTGCTCGTTCCGGCTCGGCGTTCCCTGTACGTGAATGACACGCCGGAGGACAGCGGGAACAACGCCTCCTTCCTGCGCGGGGCGGCGCTGCAGTTCATAAACGCCAAGGCTTACATGTGCTGCATCGTCTCCCTGGAAGCGTTCATCCTGCCGGTGTACCGGGGGCAGCCGTTGCCGCTCGCGGCCTTTGCGATGATGCTGTCCTTCACCGGCTTTTTCTGCACCCTCCTGTGGTCCGCCTTCGATTCCTCCTTCCGCCTCCTGTTCTCCCGCCACGCCCCCCGCGGTCAACGCCGCGATGGCGGCGCTGCTCGTCTACTGCGCGGTCGCGATGTTGCTGGGGTAAAGCGGCCTGGGAAGCTGCACAGGGTGGGTATAATCCGGACGAATCTGTAACTGCCGCGGAATCATGGAATACGAGGAGAAATGAAGATGAAACGCACGTTGGCCGCCGTATTGTCCGCTCTGCTGCTTATTGCCGCCCTCGCCATCCCTGCCCTCGCCCAGGAGGACAGCGGCATCACCGGCCTGAAGGCGACCGCCTTCTCCGCCACCCAGATTAAGGTCTCCTGGGAAGGCGGCGCGCCCCCCTACCGCGTCCACTACGGGCCGGTGAAGGGCCAGTTCACCTATTATGATGAGGTTTACAGCAACTCCGCGCTCATCCAGGTCGCGCCGGATACCAATTACCAGATCTACGTCAGCCAGGGGGAGGGCGCGCAGTCCGCCCCCGTCTACGCCACCACGCCGCGGCTGAGCAGCCAGCGGGAGTACAACTACAAGTACCGGAACTTCTCGCTGTATTACACCAACGCCGACACCAACACCGACTTCTGGGACGACGCCTCCCGCACCCGGGTGGAGCGGGTGCAGGGCGCCATGCTGGCCAGTGCCGGGGAACTGCGCAACTTCTTCATCGCCGTGGAGTACACCCTGTCCCGCGCCAAGACGGACAAGATCCTGCAGGCCGTCGTCGTGCTGTATCCCCCCAATTCCGCCGACCGCTATGTTTATTCGGAGACCACCACCATCCCGGGGGACTGGACGGGCGTGCGCTCGGCCTACAACATCAACCACATCTTCCAGACCTACCTGACCTACAACGACGCCTTCGCGCCGGGCCGCTACGCGGTGGAGCTGTATTTCAACGGCTGGCTGGGCGGGAAGACGAGCTTCACGGTGGAATAGTCCCTCCAGGGCCAATGGAAAGCCCGGGCAGCCGTCGCCGCCCGGGCTTTCTTCCGCGCCCTGCCGCGCTCAGGCGCCTTTCTTTTCCAGGTACTGCCGCGCCTTGCGCGCGATGATGATTTCCTCGTTGGTCGCGACCACCCAGACGGAGACCCCGGCGTTCTCCGCGGAAATCCGGTCGCCGGGCTTGGCTCCGGCGTTCTTGTCCGTGTCCAGGCGGATGCCGAGGAACTCCAACCCAGAAAGGGACTGCGCGCGCACCCTGGCGCTGTTTTGCCCGATGCCGCCGGCGAAGGCCACGCTGTCCAGCCCGCCCAGGGCGGCGGCGAAGGCGCCGATGTATTTCTTGATGCTGTAACAGTAGGCGTCCAGCGCCGTTCTGGCGCGGGCGTCGCCGCGGTCCGCGGCCTGCTCGATTTCCCACAGTTCCCCGGAGAAGCCGGACAGCCCCAGCAGGCCGCCCTGCTTGCTGTACAGTTCCTTGACCTGGTCCCGCGTATAGCCCAGGCTCTCCTGCAGGTAGATGGACAGGTAGGGATCCGCGTCCCCGACGCGGTTGTTGTGCGGCAGGCCGGACTGCAGCGACAGGCCCAGAGTGGTGTCGATACACCGGCCGGCCAGGACGGCCGCGAGGGAGGAGGAGCCGCCCAGGTGGCAGGTGATCAGGCGCAGATTGTCCCGGCCCTCTTTGTCCGCGGCCCAGCCGCTCACGTACTCGTGCGAGGCGCCGTGCGCGCCGTTCTTGCGCACGCCCTGGTCGAGCAGTTCGGTGGGCAGCGCGTAGAGGAAGGCCTCCGGCGGCATCCGCTGGAAAAAGCCGGTCTCGAAGCTGCCGATCAGCGGCACGCCCGGCATCGCCCGGCGGAACTGCCTGACCGCCGCGATATAGGGCGGGTTGTGGGCGGGCAGGAGGGTGTTGAAGGCCTCCATCGCGCCCAGCACCTCATCGGTCAATTCCTGAACCCCGCTGACGTGGAGCGCAGCCACCACCTTGAAGGCGACACAGTCCGGCCTGCCGCCCGGCAGCGCGCCGGCGCCCGAGAGGAAGTCCAGCATCGCGCCGATGGCCTCCGCGTAGGTCGCCCGCGGCCTGTCCTCCTGGTTCTTTTGCTCCCCCGCCTGCTGGCGGGCTTTGCCGGAGGCGCGCCCGATGCCCTCGAAGTGTCCGGAGGCCAGCTCCTCCTCGTTTTCCGCCAGCCGGTAGAGGCGGTATTTTAGCGAGGTGCTGCCCACGTTACAGCTGAGTACCAGCATGGCTTTCCCCTCCCGCTCCTTTTCCCGGAAGCATACCTTTCCAGGGCGTTTCCCGTCAATGGCAAGGTTTGACATCAAAAGCCGCGCGCCCCTATAATGGCGGAGCCCAAGCGAAATACCCCGCCCGCGGAAGGAATCAAACACATGGCACCTTCACCCGATTTCAACCAGCTGCTCACCGTGCTGCGCAACGAGGAACCGGAACGCCCGGTGCTGTTCGAGCTGTTCATGAACGTCCCGCTGTACGAGCTGGTCAACGGGGAAAAGCTGCCGGGAGACGACCGGCTGTCCGTCGCGCGCTTCGCCGCGAAGGCCTACCGGAAGATGGGGTACGACTTCTCCACCATCTATGCCTCCGGCTTTCACTTCAGCAAGGACGTGGCGTCCCTGCATACCCGCTCCCTGAACGACGGCGCGGAAATCACGGACTGGAAAAGCTTCGAGGCCTTCGTCTGGCCGGAACCGGAGCAGTTCGACGACCACGCCCTCAAAGAGATGGACCGCTCGATGCCGGAGGGCATGAAGCTGATGGTGATGGGGCCCGGCGGGGTGCTGGAGAACGTCGTCTCGCTGTGCGGGTATGAGAACCTGTGCATAATGCTCTACGACGAGCCGGAGCTGGCCACGCTGGTCTTTGACAACGTGGGCGAGCGGCTGGTCCGCTACTACAAAGCCGCGCTGCAGCACGAATCCGTCGGCCTGGTTTCCTCCAACGACGACTGGGGCTTCAACTCCCAGACCTTCCTGTCCCCGGAGATGATGCGCCGCTACGTCTTCCCCTGGCACCGGAACATCGTGGAGACCGTCCACGACGCCGGGCGGCCGGTGTTCCTGCACTCCTGCGGGCAGCTGGGCGCGGTCATGGACGACATCATCGATATGGGCTACGACGCCAAACACTCCTTCGAGGACAACATCCTGCCCATCGAACAAGCCTACGAGCGCTACCACGGCCGCATCGCGCTGCTGGGCGGACTGGACATGAACTTCCTGTGCAGCGCGGACGAGCAGTCCGTTTACGACCGGACGATGGCCATGCTGCGCTGCGCGGCCGGCCGCGGCGGCTGGGCGGTGGGCACCGGCAACAGCGTGCCGGACTACCTGCCGCCCCGCTCGCTGTTCGCCATGCAGCGCGCGGCAAAGGACTTCGCGGGCTGAATCCCTATCATCACGTTTTCTGGAGGCATCATGGACAGACAGGGCATCTGCACGGCGGGCAACCTCATCGCCGACGTCGTCTACCGCATCGCGCGTTACCCCGGGCGCGGGGAACTGACCACCATCCTGGGCGAGAAGGAAATGGCCGTGGGCGG
>JAPXQZ010000027.1:0-13041 GCA_033813835.1 Clostridia bacterium
CGCCGAGGAGACGGCGGTCGCGATCACGCCCAGCCCGTGAACAAAACGCCGCGCCGGGGGTTTCTCCCCGGCGCGGAAGCCTTTCCCGTTTCCCTCAGGGGCTGACCGGCGCCGGGCTGGGCGGCACCGGGGTCAGGCCGGGCGCGATGTTCTTCACGTCCAGCGCGCTGTACTCCCATCCGGCCTTGATGGGCTCGCTGCGGAAGGAGAACAGCTCCGACACGGTGACAAACTGGTAGCCCTTCTCCGACAGCGCCGGCAACAGGGTCTCCAGCGCCAGGGCCGTCGACTCCCAGACGTCGTGCATCAGGACGATGGCGCCGTTGGACACATTCTCCTGGACGGTGGATACGATCTGGCGGGCGTTGCGGGTCTTCCAGTCCAGGGAGTCCACCTTCCACAGGATAATCGGCAGCCCCATCGCGGCCAGCGGCCGGCGGGAGAGGCGGTCGGTCGCGCCGTAGGGCGGGCGCATCACGCGGGGCATCTGCCCGGTAAGCTCAAACACCTTGTCCATCGTGCGCCGGGTCTGGGACTCCACGACCGACGCGGACACCTTGGTGAAGTTGGGGTGGCTCCAGGAGTGCGTGCCCAGCTCGTGCCCGCCCCGCGCGATGTTCCGCAGCGTCTCCTCGTTCCCCGCGATGTTCTTCCCCAGGATGAAGAAGGTGGCGCGGGCGCCGAAGCGGTCCAGCACCTCCAGCACTTTCTCCGTGGAGGGCTGGGGCCCGTCGTCGAAGGTCAGGGCGACCATCGGCCGGTTGGGATCAATGCCGCGCGCTAGGGCATTGTGCCGGGTCAGATCCGGCGTCGGCGCGGGGGTCGGCGTCACGACCTCCTGGGGCGGCAGCCCCCGGGGGAAGTCCAGGAAGGCCTTCATCATGTAGCCTGCCCGCCCGTCCTCCATGCGCACGCGGCAAAACTCTCCCGCGTCCGCCAGCGCCTCCAGCTTCGTGCCGGTGGGGTAGCGCCCCAGGGAGGCGGATTTCTTGTCCGGCTCCTTGCGCAGGTGCAGCGGGCCTTTGGTGACGGTAGCTGGAAAGGCCCCCTCGCCGGAGATCGCGGCCGGAGGGAGCAAAAGCGCCAGCAGCGCCAGCGCGCACAGCGCCAGGGACAGGGTCTTGCGCATACGGCCTCCTTGTTCGGCTTGATGATACCCATCCCGCAAAACACTGTCAACAAACTCTGTTCTCGCTTTGTATTTCCCCCGGTTTCGATGCTTCTGGCACAGATTCTGCCGGAAATGACATTGAGGCCGCCCCGCCGCCGAAGGTAGGATACGCGTATCAAAGGCGTCGACGGGGAACAGGTAGCCCTCCCACCTCCCTTCAAGAGAACTGCCGGCCGGTGCGAGGCAGCAGGGGACAGGAGCGCGAGTACATCCCTCGAGCCGCAGGCTGAATCCAGTAGGCCGCGCCGGGCTCCTCCCGTTACAGGGGAAGGCAATGATGGTTGCCGTTGAGCCGTCTCCGGACGGAAAATCGAGGTGGTACCGCGGATCTCCCGCCCTCTGCAGTGCAGGGGGCGTCTTTTTTGGGAGTGATAACGAAGAAGGAGGACCTCAGGATGAAAAAACGGTTCGCGATTCTGTCCCTGCTACTGGCGCTCGTGCTGGTGCTGCCGGCCTACGCCCAGGAGCTGCCCTTGGTGGGCATCCTGCAGTACGTGCAGCATCCCGCGCTGGACGCGGCCCGGGAAGGCTTCATCCAGGGGCTGAAGGAAGAGGGCTTTGTGGACGGGGAGACCGTCCGGCTGGACTACCAGAACGGCCAGGGCAGCCAGGATATCAACGCCAGCATCGCCGACAGCTTTATCGCCAGCAAGGCCGACCTGATGCTGGGCATCGCCACCCCCTCCGTGCAGGCGCTGGCCGGCAAGACAGAGACCATCCCCATCCTGGGCACCGCGGTTACGGACTACGTGGCCGCCAAGCTCGTGAAAAGCAACGAGGCGCCGGGCTTCAACGTGTCCGGCACCACGGACATGAACCCCGTCGCCGACCAGATCCAGATGGCCAAGCGGCTGGTGCCGGACGCCAAAACCCTGGGCCTGCTCTACACCTCCAGCGAGGTCAACTCCCAGCTGCAGGCCGGCCTCGCCCGGCAGGAGGCGGAAAAGCTGGGGCTGAAAGTTGTGGAAGTCACCGTCAACAACTCCAACGACGTGCAGCAGGCGGCAATCAGCGTGCTGACCCAGTGCGACGTGCTCTATGTGCCCACCGACAACATCATCGCCTCCTCCATCTCCCTGGTGGCGGAGGAGGCCCTGAGCCGCAAGATTCCCATCGCCTGCGGGGAGGAGGGCGTCGTCCGCGGCGGCGGCACCTTCACCCTGGGCATCAGCTACTTCAACCTGGGCGTACAGACGGGCAAAATGGCCGCGCAGCTGCTGCGCGGGGAGGCCAAGGTCTCCGAGATGCCCATCCAGCGCCAGAGCGAATTCACCTACCTGGTCAACAAGACCTTCATGGACAAAATCGGCCTTGAAATCCCCGCCGACCTGCTGCCCTTCGCGGAGGAAATCTAAGATCGCTCCGCCCGCCCGGGATACCCCGGGCGGGCGGCGGAGGAAACTGTGGAGCAAATCCTGCTGGGCGCCCTCTCCCTGGGACTGCTGTGGTCCATCATGACCATCGGCGTCTACATCTCTTACCGCGTGCTGGACGTGGCGGACCTGACGGTGGAGGGTTCCATCACCCTGGGCGCGGCGGTGTGCGCGCGCCTGATTTCCGGCGGCGCCGACCCCTACCTGGCGCTGCTGGTCTCCTTCCTCTCCGGCATGGGCGCGGGGCTGGTGACCGGGCTTCTGCACACCAAGCTACGCATTCCGGCCCTGATTGCCGGCATCCTCACGATGATCGCCCTGTACTCGGTGAACCTGCGGGTCATGGGCATGGCCAACGTATCCCTGCTGCGCATGACCACCGCCTACTCGCTCCTGAGCAGCCTGACGGGGCTGGACAAGACCCTTTCCGTCATCCTGCTGGGGGGCCTGTTGTCGGTCTTCACGGTGGCGGCCCTATACTGGTTCTTCGGCACCGAAATCGGCAGCGCCATCCGCGCGACGGGCAACAACCCCAACATGGTGCGCGCCCAGGGCATCCACACCGACACCACCATCATCATCGGCCTGATACTGTCCAACGCCCTGGTCTCCCTGTCCGGCGGGCTCATCGCCCAGTCGCAGAACTACGCGGACGTGCAGATGGGCACCGGCGCCATCGTCATCGGCCTGGCCAGCCTCATCATCGGGGAGGTGCTCTTCGGCCGCCGCAACTTCTTCAGCCGCCTGCTGTCCATGATTTTCGGCGCCATCACCTACCGGGTCATCATCGCCCTGGTGCTGCGCATGGGCATGGCGGCGGACGACCTGAAGCTGTTCACCGCCATCACGGTGGCGCTGGCGCTGTCGCTGCCCAGGATGAAGGACCTGCGCGACACGCTGCGCGCGGGCATCCTGGGGAGGAAGAACCATGCTGAAGGTTAACCGCCTGACCAAGATCTTCAACCCCGGCACCATCAATGAAAAGCTGGCACTGGACGACGTCAGCCTGCATTTACGGCCGGGCGACTTCGTCACCGTCATCGGCGGCAACGGCGCGGGCAAGTCCACGCTGCTCAACTGCGTGGCCGGCGTCTTCCGGCAGGAGGCCGGCAGCATCGTCTTGGACGGCGTCTGCCTGGACCGGATGCCCGAGCACCGGCGCGCCAGATACCTGGGCCGCGTCTTCCAGGACCCCCTGATGGGCACGGCGGCGGACATGGAAATCGAGGAGAACCTCGCGCTGGCCAACCGGCGGGGCCGGCGCCGCGGCCTGTCCTGGGGCGTCACGGCGAAGGAGCGGGTCTTGTTCCGCGAGAAGCTGGCCGCGCTGGAACTGGGGCTGGAGGACAGGATGGCCGTCAAGGTGCGGCTGCTCTCCGGCGGCCAGCGCCAGGCGCTGACCCTGCTGATGGCCACCCTCAACGCGCCCCGGCTGCTGCTTTTGGACGAGCATACCGCCGCCCTGGACCCCAAGACCGCCCGCAAGGTGCTCTCGCTGTCCGACCGCTTCATCAGCGAGATGGGGCTGACCTGCATGATGGTCACCCACAACATGCGCGACGCCATCCAGTACGGTAACCGCCTCATCATGATGAGCCAGGGCAGGATCATCCTGGACGTGAACGGCGGGGACAAGAAGAACCTGAGCGTGGAGGAACTGGTCCAGCTCTTCAGCCGCAAGGCGGGGGAGGAGGCGGCCAACGACCGCATGCTGCTGGGCTGAGTCGGCCTTTTCAATCCTGATTTGAAAGACGGCGGGAGTATCCCGCCGCTTTACCGTACCAGGGTTATTCCTTCCTATGCAGCCGTATACACGTTGAGCAGCACGCCCTTTGGCGTCCGCACGCTGCTGGCCAGGGTCAGGGCGCGCGCTGCGGTGGAACCGACAAACAGCTTTTTTCCCTTCCCTTCCAGGACGGGGAACACCATCTCCCGGTACGCGTCTACCAGCCACGCTGAAAACAGCGAACGGACCAGCTGCCCGGAACCGTAGACCAAAAGGTTCTTCGTCTGGCGCAGCCTCCCGATTTCCCCCAGGGCGTCGCGCCGGATGAACCGCGCGTTCCAGGCGGGTTCCTTCAGCGTGGCGGTGGGGACATACTTCTCAATGCCGTTCATGAACTTCGCGCCCTCGTCCGGGCTGTCCGGCCAGGCGGCGGAAAACTCCTGGTAGGCAACCCCGCCCAGCAGCAGCGCGTCGGCGTCCCACCGCGGCTCGTCCTGCGAAGTCCGACAGCATGTCCTCCCAGTACGACATCATCCAGGCCGGCGCCTCCATCACGCCGTCCAGCGTCAGGCACATGGCGATTGTGATGCGGCCCGTGTGATTCCCCGCCGTCCCATGTGGAGGTGATATTACCCGTGAAACAGGGGTTCATCGGGGCTGGACAGCCGGGCGGACGCCCGCTCCAGTTCCGCTTCCCCCGGCGCGCCAAAGCAGGCATCCGGCGGCGCGGCAAAGCGCAGGGGAACACCGGTGATGGGGTGCTTGAAGGCCAGGGACCAGGCGTGCAGCATCAGCCGGGGCGCGCTCGGCAGCCCCTTGTGGCCGTAGATCACGTCGCCCAGCACGGGGTGATGGGCATGGGCAAAATGCACCCGGATCTGGTGGGTGCGCCCCGTTATCAGGCGGACCAGCACCAGCGCGCGGTCTGTCTCCTGGCGTACCGCCTGCCAATAGGTCAGCGCCGCGCGCCCGCCCGCGATAACCGCCATTTTCTTCCGGTCCTTCTGGCTGCGGCCGATTGGCCCGTCGAAGGTTCCGGATTGCGCTTTCAGGCTGCCGGCGACGACCGCCAGGTAGGTTTTGGCGATTTCCCGCCGGGCAAGCGCCCGGGACAGGGCCAGGTGGGCGAGGTCGTTCTTGGCGACGAGCATCAGCCCGGAGGTGTCCTTGTCCAGCCGATGCACGATGCCGGGGCGTTTCTGCCCGCCGATGCCGGACAGCCGGTCCAGGCGGTACAGCAGCGCGTTCACCAGGGTGCCGGCTGGATTGCCGGCTGCCGGGTGGACGACCAGCCCCGCGGGCTTCACTACCACCGCCATCGCTTCGTCCTCGTACAGAATGGAAATGGGGATATCCTCCCCCTTTGCTTCGTAATCTTCCGGCTCAGGGAGGGATAACTCCACTTTATCTCCGATTTTTGGGATGAACGAAGGCTTCGTCTCCACCGCGCCGCTTACCTTCGCCTGCCCCTCCCGGATCAGCCGCGCGGCCCGGGAGCGGGAGAGCGCCCCGCCCGCGAGCAGCAGGTCCAGCCGCCGCCCGTCCCCGGCTTTCTCAACCTTCTCCAAACGGCACCCCCTTTTTCAGCAGCGACAGCATCAGAAGGCCTGCGCCCACGGTCAGGCAGGCGTCGGCCAGGTTGAACGCCGGAAAGGAGATGAACAGAAACTGCAGATAGTCCCCGACCGCGCCGTGTAGCAGGCGGTCTGTCAGGTTGCCCGCGGCGCCCCCCAGCATCAGCCCCGCGCCCAGGGCCTGCAGGCCGCACAGCGGCCGGCGCGTGAGCCATACGGCGGCAGCCAGCAGCAAAAGGCCTGTCAGCGCGGCAATCAGGGCCGGGCTGTCGCGCAGCAGGCCGAAGGCCGCCCCGGTATTCCGGGCGACAGTCAGCCCCAGGATGCCCGGCACCAGCGCCCGGGCTTCGCCCAGTGGCGCCCATTTCAAGGCCAGGTCCGCGCACAGCGCCAGGCAGGCCGCGGCCGCGGTCGTCCGCGTCATCGTGTTGCCCATCGGGGCCATTATAACGCCCGCGCGGCGGAACACCAAGGGCGTTGAAGGCAGCCGGCGGAGGGTACATTCCCTGCATACCGGAAGGAGGGATTCCATGAATCTGATGCTGATCGTTCTGCTGGTTCTGGCCCTGGTGACAGGGCTGTTCATCGCCGTGCCCGTCGTGCCCGCCGGCGCCGTGGAACAAAAGACGGTCTATTTCGCCGGCGGCTGCTTCTGGGGCGTGGAGCACATGATGGAGCAGGTGCCCGGCGTCCTGGAGGCCGTCAGCGGCTACGCCAACGGCACGCTGGACAACCCCACCTACCAGCAGGTCGTGACCGGCGGCACCGGCCACCGGGAGACGGTCCGCGTGCGCTTCGACCCGCAGCTGGTGACCCTGGAGGAACTGCTGGGCCTGTACTTCTCCGCCATCGACCCGACGGTGAAGAACCGCCAGGGCAACGACATCGGCACCCAGTACCAGACCGGAATCTACTATGAAAACGAGGAAGACGGCAAGGTCGTCCTGGCCGCGGCGGAGGCCGAGAAGGGCAAGCATGCCGCTTTCTACATCGAGACCGCGCCGCTGACGAGCTTCTGGGAGGCGGAGGACTACCACCAGGACTACCTGGTCAAGAACCCGGGCGGATACTGCCACCTGGGCGCGGAGGATTTTGAACGCGCCCGCCAGACCGGCAAGCCCCGGGCAGCCCGCCAGGCGGAGTACCGCAAAATCACGCCCCAGGACGCCAAGGCCGCGATGGACGGCGGGCAGAACCCCGTCATCGTGGACGTGCGCGAGCCCTTCGAGTTCGACGCCGGCCACATCCCGGGCGCCGTCAACCTGCCGCTGGGGCAATTGGTCCAGCTGGCGGAGGCAGAGCTGCCCGACAAGGACGCCCTGATCTACCTGTACTGCCGCTCCGGCTCCCGCAGCCGCGCCGGCGCGATGCAGCTGGTGCAGCAGGGCTATACCAACCTCTACGACCTGGGCGGCATCATCGACTGGCCCTATGAGGTCGTGAAATAGCCGTCTTGCAATCCGAAAGCGAAATCCGGGGCGACTGCCCCGGATTTTCATCCTGTCCCTGACCGGGTTCCCTACTCGTACGCCGAATATAGCGTCAGCCCGTTGCCGTCCGGGTCCTGGAAGTCGAAGTAGCGCAGCACGCCCGGAACGTCGGTGACTTCTTCCACGTTGTGGCTCAGCTTCACCAGGCGCCGGCGCTCCCTATCCACGTCCGCGACGCCCAGGCGCAGCGCGGCGTCCGAGGCGATTTTCTCCCGCTGGAACAGCTGCAGCCACACCGGGCCCAGCCGCATCTCAGCGACGCCGTCCACCGGCCGCACGGACTTGCGGACGCCGAACACCTTCTTGTACCACAGGATGGACTTTTCCAGGTCGGTGACCGAAAAAGCCACCGTAACGCTTTGGATGTTCACGTCGCTCCCTCCCCCCGGATGAGCCGGTCTATCGCGCGCGCGGCGTCCTTGCCCGCGCCCATCGCCAGGATGACGGTGGCGGAGCCCGTCACCGCGTCGCCGCCGGCGTAAACCCTCTCCCGGCTGGTCAGCCCGTCCGCCCCGTCCGTCTTGATGCCGCCCCACTGGTCGGTCGCCAGCCCCGGCGTGGTCAGGCGGATCAAGGGGTTGCTGGAGGTGCCGATGGCGATGACCACCACGTCCGCGGCCAGCTCGTAGTTGCTGCCCGCCTGTTCCACCGGCCGGCGTCGCCCGGAGGCGTCCGGCTCGCCCAGGGTCATGCGCACGCATTCCAGGCCGCGCACCCAGCCCTTGCCGTCGTCGAGCACCTGCACGGGGTTGGTGAGCATCCGGAAGGTGATGCCCTCCTCCTGCGCGTGGTGCACCTCCTCCAGCCGGGCGGGCAGTTCCTTCATCCCGCGCCGGTAGACGATGGAGACCTCCTCCGCGCCCAGCCGCTTTGCGCAGCGCGCGGCGTCCATGGCCACGTTGCCCCCGCCCACCACCGCCACGTGCTTGCCGTGCATGATGGGGGTCAGGCTGTTTTCTTCATAGGCCTTCATCAGGTTGATGCGGGTCAAATACTCGTTGGCGGAATAGACGCCCTTCAGCGATTCCCCGGGGATGCCCATGAAGCGCGGCAGCCCCGCGCCGCTGGCGATGAACACGGCCTCAAAGCCGTATTCCAGCAGCTCGTCCACCGTCAGGGTCTTGCCGATGACGGTGTTGAGCGTGATTTCAACGCCCAGCCGCTTCAGCGCGTCCACCTCGGCCATCACGATGGCCTTGGGCAGGCGGAACTCAGGGATGCCGTAGGTGAGCACGCCGCCGGGCAGGTGCAATGCCTCAAACACCGTCACCGCGTAGCCCAGCCGGGCCAGTTCCCCCGCCGCGGTCAGCCCGCCGGGCCCGGCGCCCACCACGGCCACCTTGTGCCCGTTGGGTTCGGGGCGGGGCGGCACCTCGCAGGCGTTCTCCCGGTGCCAGTCGGCGGCGAAGCGCTCCAGCCGGCCGATGGCGACGCTTTCGCCCTTCAGCGCGCGCACGCACTTTTCCTCGCACTGCGTCTCCTGCGGGCATACGCGGCCGCACACCGCGGGCAGGGCGCTGTCGCGGTTCAGGGTCAAAAAGGCGCCCTCGAAATCCCCCTGCGCGATCTGGCCGATGAAGGCGGGGATATCGATGCGCACCGGGCAGCCCTCCACGCAGGGCTTGTGCCGGCAGTTGAGGCAGCGGGCGGCTTCCTCCACCGCCATTTCCTTCGTATAGCCCAGGGCGACCTCGGAAAAATTGCGGTTGCGCTCCTCGGGGTCCTGGGCGGGCATGGGCACCTTGTTGGGGGACAGGTTGCGGGCCACTTACTCCACCTCCTTGGCGAACAGGCGGCAGTTCTCCTCCCGCTGCCGGGACTCGTGCTCCTCGTACATCCGGTTGCGGCTGATGACCTCGTCGAAGTCCACCTCGTGGGCGTCGAAGTCCGGCCCGTCCACGCAGGCGAACTTGACCTGCCCGCCCACCGTCAGCCGGCAGCCGCCGCACATCCCGGTGCCGTCGACCATGATGGGGTTCATGGACACGGTGGTCTTGATGCCGTGCTTTTTGGTCAGCAGGCTGATGTACTTCATCATGACCAGCGGGCCGATCGCGATCACCTCGTCGTAGCGGTTTCCCTCCCGGATGAGATTCTCCAGCGCGTCGGTCACCAGCCCCTTGGTGCCATAGCTGCCGTCATCCGTCATCACCTCCAGACGGTGGCACACCTTCCTGAACTCCTTCTCCAGGAACACCATCTCCCGGCTGCGGAAGCCGATGACGACGTGCACCTCGCTTCCCTGCTCAAACAGCTTGCGCGCGACCGGGTACGCGATGGCGCAGCCCACCCCGCCCCCGATGACGCAGGCTTTCCCGATGCCCTCCGTCCGGGTCGGCATGCCCAGGGGGCCGACGAAATCGTGCAGGTCGTCGCCGGACTCCAGCGTGTCCAGCTCCATCGTCCCCGCGCCCACCACCTGGTAGACCACCGTGACGGTGCCCTGCTCCGGGTCCCGGTCGTGGATGGTCAACGGGATGCGCTCGGAATGCTCCTTCGCGCGCAGGATGATGAACTGCCCGGCCTTCGCCTTGCGGGCGACCAGCGGCGCCAGCACGGACATCCGGGAGGCGTTTCCGGTGAGCCGGGTTTTCGCGACGATGGTGTACATCAGGTTCCTCCTGCTCTTTCGGCGGGTTCGGGGACGACGTGCGGCAGGCGCCTGAGCGTCCGGGCGCGCTCCCTGTGGTCGGGCATCAGCCCGGCGAGCGTCTGGTAGAAGGCGGGGGAGTGGTTCAGGTGCTTCAGGTGGGCGGCCTCGTGCGCGGCGACGTATTCGACAATCTCCACGGGATAGGCCATCAACCGCCAGGAGATGCAGACGCCGCCCTTCGCGTTGCAGCTGCCCAGGCGGCCCAGGGCGGAGGTAATCCGGACGGCGGCGGGCGAAAGCCCCAGCATTCCGGCGTAGCGCGCGACCAGGGGCGGCACGACGCGGGCGGCCTCCCGCCGCATCGCCGCCTGCGCCGCCGTGGGAATCACCAGGGGCCCTGGGCGGGCCGCGTTCCGGTGCCTGTCCAGCCACGCCCTGCGGGAAGCGACGAACCGCGCCACGTCCCGCGCCGGCGCCCGCAGGGGCGCGCGCACGACCACCTCGCCGTCCGGCCGGATCTCCAGCGACAGCGTCCGCCTCCGGCTGCGGATCAGCCGGTATTCCACCCCCGGGCCAAGCCCGCTGCCGGCGGCGTCAGTCATCCCTGCGGCGGAACAGCTGACGCACCTGCTCCAGCGCCTTTCGTGGGAAGCGCCCGGCTCTCTTCAGCCGCATCTCGGCGTCCAGCGCCCCGCGGCGGAACTCCAGGCTGCCCGGCTCCATGCGCACGGCCGCGCGCCAGGCCTGGTAGCTGCTTAAGTACTGCCGCAGTCCCCCCAGCGTCTCCCCCTGCAACGCGTACCACTCGGCGTCCTTGCTCTCGGCCTTGCTCAACTGCAAAAGGGCCAGCTCGTACTGCCGGCGCTCCAGCAGCTTGCGGGCCCAGCCCTTGGCCTGCTGCAAAGGCATCATCGCCGAGACCGTCTGGCGGGAGCCGGCGATCTTCATCGCCTGCTCGTAGGCCAGGTTGATGCCGATGAGCTTTTCCTGTCCCGCCTGCTGCGCCGCGGCATCCAGGAAGCTGTCCGGGTGGCAGGTCTTGACCAGCCGGTGGTAGGCGGAGCGGATGGCGGCTTCGTCGGCGTCGGGCGCGAGGCCCAGCAGCTCAAACGCGGACGGCATCGCCGTTGTACTCCGCCTGGCAGGGCTCCCGCCGGATGTGCGCGCCCAGGGCGTTGAGCTTGCTCTCCAGGTGCTCGTACCCGCGCGCGATGTTCTCCGGGTTGTAGATTTCCGTGGTGCCCTGGGCCATCAGCCCGGCGATGACCAGGGCGGCGCCGCCGCGCAGGTCCGGCGCGTACACCGGCGCCCCGTGCAGTTCCGGCACGCCCTCGATATGGGCGATGCGCCCGTTGATGACCGCCTTGGCGCCCATCTTGCGCATCTCGTCCAGGTGCTTGAAGCGCGACTCGAAGATGTTCTCGATGACCTCGCTGGTGCCCACCGCGCGCGTCAGCAGGGCGGACATCGGCTGCTGCAGGTCGGTGGGGAAGCCGGGGTACTCCTGGGTGGACAAGCGGATGGAGCGGTGACCCTGCTTGATTTTTACGCTGATGACGTCGTCCTCGCTGGTGACCATCACGCCCATCTCCAGCAGTTTGGCCGTCAGCGCCTCCATATGGGTCGGGATGCAGCCGCGGATGGTCACGTCCCCCCGGGTCGCGGCGGCCGCGATCATCAGGGTGCCCGTCTCAATCTGGTCGGGGATGACGGCGTAGGCGGCGCCGCCCAGGCGGCTCACACCCCGGATGCGGATGGTGTCCGTTCCGGCGCCGCGGATGTGCGCGCCAATGCGGTTTAGGAAGTTGGCCGTGTCGACGATGTGCGGCTCCCGGGCGCAGTTGGTCAGCACCGTGTCGCCCTCCGCGCGCGCGGCCGCCAGCATCACGTTGATGGTGCCGCCCACCGTCACCATGTCGAAGTTGATGTTGGTGCCCCTTAACCGCCCTTCCAGCACGATCATGCCGCCTTCCTCGCGGATGTCGGCGCCCAGGGCGCGGAAGCCCTTCAAGTGCTGGTCGATCGGCCGGCTGCCCAGGTCGCAGCCCCCGGGGTAGCCCACCTTGGCGTAGCCGTAGCGCCCCAGCAGGGCGCCCATGAAGTAATAGCTGGCCCGCATCCGCTGGCTCAGCGCGAAGGGCACCGTGGTGCCCGTCAGGCCGGAGGCGTCGGCGAGCATCACCTTCTGGTCCGGTTTCCAGTCGATTTTCGCGCCCAGGTGCCGCAGGATGCGGACCAGCACGCGCATGTCCTCGATGTCGGGCAGGTTGTCCAGCTGGCAGGGCGACTCGGCCAGAAGCGCCGCGGGCACGACGGCCAGCGAGGTGTTCTTGCCGCCGGACACGTGCGTCTCGCCGACCAGTTCCCTGTTGCCGGATATCACCAGCTTATAGTCAGGCATCCGCCGGCAGTCCTCCTTGTCTCATGCACCGGATTATAGCACAGCGTGCGCGGCGCGCCAAACCAATCAAAAAGGCCGCTGGAAGCAGCCCTGCCCATGCGTTTTTCAGCGTTCCGGCGCCCCATTCCCTTCCCCGGCGCCGTCATTCCCCGGGTCGGCGGCGCCCGACAGGCCGCTGCGGATAAACTTCATCGCCTCGTCCACCACGCGCTCCAGATCCGCCTTCTTGTCGAAAAAGACGTACTTGAGCCCGATGAAGTTGGAGATGCCCATGAGCATGTAGGCCAGCACGGTGTTGTCCATCGGGAGGATTTCATCCCGCGACTCCTCCAGCTGCCCCACGTAGCGCCGGGCGAAGGTCTCGTAGTAGTCTACGAACAGCTTGGGGTTGATGTAGAGGGATTCCCAGATGATCTGGTACATGTGCGGCTGCCGGCGCACCTGCTTCAGGAACGACAGCAGGCCCTCCCGCTCGGCTTCCAGGCGGGTTTTGCAGCCCTTCGTCGCCTCCGCGATGCTGCGGCGGATTTGGTGGCCGTACTGGTTGAGCAGGTGGCAGTACAGCGAGTACTTGTCGTCGAAATAGATATAGATGGTCCCCGGGGCCACCTTGGCCCGCAGGGCGATGTCGTTGACGGTGGTGTTGTGGTAGCCCTTGCGGCCAAACTCCGTCTCCGCCGCGCGGATGATGCGGTTCATCGTGCTTTGCCCGC
>JAPXQZ010000028.1:0-12793 GCA_033813835.1 Clostridia bacterium
GAAACCGGAAAAGATTGAGGAATACAAGGTGTTGCACGCGGTTGTGTGGCCGGAGGTGCTCAAAACCATCCACCGCTGCAACCTGCGCAACTACACCATCCACCTGCTGGACGGTCAGGTTTTCGCCCGCTTTGACTATGTCGGGGACGACTATGAAGCGGATATGGCGCTCATGGCGGCGGACCCCGCCACCCAGAGGTGGTGGACGCACACCAAGCCCTGCTTTGAAAACCACGCCATCCAGGAATACTATCGCGACATGGAAGAAATATTCTTCACGGAATAAAAATCACTGAGGAGGAAGACCTGATGTCAAGCCACGGAAAGATCCACATCCCCAGGAGCGAGTACCACGACCGCGTCAAGAAGGCGGCGGAGATGATGCGCAAGGAGGGCCTGGACGCCCTGATTGTCAACTCCAACGAGGCGGAGTTCATGAACGCCCGCTATTTCTCCGGCTTCTGGCCGCTGTTTGAGCGCGCCGGCGTCGCCATCTCGGCGGCCGGGGACGCGGCCCTCATGTGCGGGCCGGAGAGCCGCCATTTCGCCGATGACCGCAGCCGCCTGGACAAGCTGTTCATCCTGATGGAATACCGCGAGAGCGCGGACCCGGCCTATCCGGAGTTGGTGCCGGACACCTTCCAGGATGTCTTCAAGGCCATCGGAGTCACCGGCAAGAAGCTGCGCATCGGGGTCGCCTCCTACCTGGACACCTCGGTCATCATCATGGAGGGCATCAAGAATGCCTTCCCGGAGGCGGAGATTGTCCGCGCCGACCACATCATGGTGAGCCTGCGCTCCATCAAGTCCGATAACGAGCTGGCCTGCCTGAAGGAAGGCTACCGCATCGCGGATCTGGCCACCCAGCAGGTCATCAAGGAAATCAAGCCCGGCATGACGGAACTGCAGGCGGTGGGCATCGCCCAGCGCGTCATCTACGAGAACGGGGCGGAGTACGAAGGCCTGCCCATGTATGTTTTCTCCGAGGCCTCCACCCGGCACGCCATCTCCCGCTCCAGTTACCGCAAGTTTGAGAAGGGCGACATCGTCCAGCTCAACCTCTCCGCGCGCATCGATGGTTATTCCGCGTCCATCGGCTACCCCATCGTGCTGGGCAAGCTGGAAGGCAAGCGCCGGGATGTGGTGCTCTTCGGCCGCGAGGCCCACAACTGGACCGAGAAGCAGATCAAGGCCGGCGTCGCGGCCAGCGAGGTGGCCAAGGGCTTCTACAAGTTCTACAAGGACAATGGCTATGAGAAGAACTTCGTCTACGGCCCCATGCACGGCACCGGCATGTGCGAGGTGGAAGCCCCCTGGGTGGAGACCTCCTCTAACTACCTCTTCAAGCCCAACATGACCTTCCAGATTGACACCTTTATCTCCACGGACACCTTCGGCGTGCGCTGGGAGAAGGGCATCGCGGTGAGCGAGGACGGCATCAATGTGCTGAGCGCCCCGGTGGGCAAGCTCTACGAACTGGATTTCTGAACCTGAAAGCCGCGCGGGGCCGGGTTCCGGCCCCGCGCCGAAAGAAGGATTGAAAATGAAGCGGATGCATGCGCTTATCGGCGTAGACATGGAGACGGACGTCGGCAGCTTCACGCCCTTTTATGAAGGCGCTAAAAACGGCACGCCTCGGCTGCTGGAGCTGTTCTCCGGGAAAGGCGTGAAGGGCACCTTCTTTTTCACCGGCGACTGCGCCAGGGAAAACCCGGAGGTCGCGCGCCTGGTGCAGGAAAGCGGCAACGAGGTCGGCGCTCATTCCCTCTACCATGAAACAGTGGGCGACGAGCTCTTTCCAATCCCCGGCATCAAGCCCCTGCTGCCCCACGAGGTCAAGCCGCGCCTGCAGCTGACAGACGAGTGGATTGAGGAAGCCTGCGGCCACAAGCCGGTCTCCTTCCGCAGCCCGCGGCTGTTTGGCTCAACGGCGGTGGTCAACGCCCTGGAGGAGCTGGGCTACCTGACGGACGCCAGCTACCCCATGTATTATTACCGCCAGCGCTTCGGGCCCTACCACCCCAGCCGGGAGGACTGGACGCAGCCCGGCGACTCCAAAGTGCTGGAGCTGCCCAATTTCGCGGACATGACCATGCAGAGCCGCGACCCCGGCCTGGAGCGCGACCGCGACCAGTGGCCGCTGTTCCGGACAAAAGGGGCGGACTACCTGCTGGGCCGCATCGCTTCCCATGCCGCCTTCTGCGAAAGCAAGGGCCTGCCCAATTTCATCTGCCTCTACATCCACCCCTGGGAGTTCTGGCCCATGCCCGACAGCTTCAACTTCGGCGAGGCCACCGTCATCCCGGAAGCCTTCATCACCAAGAACTGCGGGGATTATGCCTTGGAACAGCTTTCCCTGCTGATAGACGGCATGCTGGAAAGGGGCTATGAGTTTGGCACCGCGCGGGAGCTGTACGACGTGTACGCGCGCCGGGGCTGAGCCGGGCTTCCGGCAGTTTCCCGCCGCTCCCCGGCTTAGCCCGGGGGGCGGCGACACAGGTCGGCGCCCCGCCTGAGCGCGGGACAGCAAGGGCTCAAATGACAAAACAATTGCAGCAGAATATCCTGCTCTCGCTTCTGGTAACCGCCCTGGGGGCCACGGTGAACGTGTTCCATACGCTGGCTGACCGCATGGCGCTCTCCGTGGGTATGGACGCCCTGGCGGCCGGCGTGCTGATTTCGGTGTACGCCATGGGCTCCCTGTGCAGCATGCTGCTGTCCTCCGCCTTCGCGGACAGGCTGGGCAAGCGGCGGGTCGTGGTGGCGGGGCTGCTCATGCTGGCCCTGGGCTGCGCGCTGCTGGCGGTGGAGGGCGGGATTTTCACCCTCTACCTGGGCCTCTTCTGCTTTGGCTTTGGCTTCTCGCCCAGCGAGGCCATGAGCAGCGCCCTGCTGAGCGACGAGAACCCGCTGAAGGAATCCCTGTGGATGAACATCTCCCAGGCGGGCTTTGGCATCGGCGCCATCCTGGGGCCGATGCTGACCATGGCCTATATCAGGCTGTATCCCTCCTATTACGGGGTGTTCCTCATCTGCGGGATAACCGCCCTGGCGTTCCTGCTCCTGCTGGCTTACACGGGCCGGGGGCGTTTCAGATCCGGCCCGCGGGAGAGCGCGGTCTCTGTCAACATGTTCAGCGTGTTTAAAAACCGCCGCTTCCGCTTCCTGGCCCTTGCCATCTTCCTCTACCTGGGCTATGAGTCGGTGGCGCCCGCCTATATCAAGCAGGCTATCATGACCGCGGGGCGGGACGAACAGTTCGCTTCCCTGATGATTTCGCTGTTCTGGGGCGCCATGATCCTGGGCCGCCTGCTGGGCGCCCTGCTCACCGGCAAGGAGTTCCAGAGCATCAGGGGCTTCACCGCCTTTGCGCTCGCCGGCTTCCTGCTGCTCATCTTCGCGCGCACCGCGGCGCCGCAGGTGGCCGCTGTCGCGCTCATCGGCTTTGGCTGCGGCCCGGTCTGGCCCATGCTGATTGCGCTGGCGGCGCAGCAGTTCCCGGAGCGCACGGGCGCCGCGGTGGGCATGATGATGCTGTGCTGCATGCTGAGCTTTACCGTGTTCCCGCCCCTCATCGGCACCCTGCCCGGCAGCCTGACGCTCACCTTCCTGCTCTGCGCCGGCCTGGCTGTCCTGGTCATCCTGGTCGCCACCCGCGCCCTGTCTGTCAGCAGGGAGACGGCGGAAGGCTGATACCAAACTCAATCGCAAACGCATTGATGAGCCGGTCTTCTAGTGCTTCCGCGTCGCTTCTTTCACCCGGTGTATGCTGATGGGCTTTATTCTCTGCTTGATTGAATATTCAGTGGTTTTAGCTCACTGTTGTGTATGTCCCTTCTTTTGGGAATAGAAATAAATCTTCGCCATTTCATTCTATATAGGGCTTGATGCCCTGTTTTTTCACGTTGAATCGTTCCGAAGGTGTATCGGTGGCTTTTACCAAACTCTATCGTAAACGCTTTGATGAGCTGGTCTTTTTGCGCCTCCGTGTCGCCTCTTTCACTCGGCGTAGGCTACGGCTACGCCTCTTTCTTTCGGCGAAGCTCCGCCATCAAAAATCCTCAGCCCATCGGTGCGCTTACTCCTTCGTTTGGTATGAACAAGCTGCCGGTGGCCAAACCATCGCGGCAGCTCTGGGTTGGGCGAATCAGGAAAGGCCCGTTTTCCCTTCAAGCGAGAAAACGGGCCTTTTTAATGGGCGGGCCTGGGTTTATATCTGCTGCGCCAGGTAGCTCTGGATGCCCATCTGCTCAATCTGGTCGAGCTGCGCCTCAATCCAGTCGATGTGCTTTTCCTCGTCCTTCAGATGGGCTTCAAACAGCTCCTTGGTGCCCCGGTCATTGACATCCCACGCGATGCGCGCGCCTTCATTTCAACCCGGCCGGCGGGGCTGCGGCTGCCACCCGCGCGCGGGAAGCGAAGGGACGGGCGACACGGGAAAAAACAGGCAGGAGCGAAAGATTCCTGCCTGTTTCCTGATTGCCGGGCCCGTGTTATTTGAGGAGTTCCTCCGCCAGCCGCACGACGTTTTCCGCCGTAAAGCCGTATTCCCGGAAGATCCGCTCGGCGGGGGCGGAGGTGCCGAAATGGTCGATGCCCAGCACCTTGCCGTTTAGGCCCGTGAAGCGGTACCAGGGCATGGTGGCGCCGGCCTCCGCGGCCAGGCGGCGGCGCGCCCCGCGGGGCATCACCTTGTTCTGGTAGGCCTTTGGCTGGGCCAGGAACAGCTCCATGGAGGGCATGGACACCACGGAGGCGTCGACGCCCTGTTCCTTCAGCGCCGCCTGCGCGTCCACCAGCAGGTTCACCTCGCTGCCCGAGCCCATCAGGATGAGGTCGGGCTTTGCCTTCTGCGCCGGTCGCAGCAGGTAGGCGCCCTTGAAGGCCATGCCGGCCGTTTCCCTGTACTGGGGCAGGTTTTGCCGGGTGAGCACCAGGCAGGTCGGCCCCTTGTGGGTCAGCGCGGCCAGCCAGGCGTCCAGGGTCTCGTTGGCGTCGCAGGGGCGCATCACGCGCAGGCCCGGCGTAGCCCGCAGCGAGGCCAGGTGCTCCACGGGCTGATGGGTGGCGCCGTCCTCGCCCACGCCGATGGAGTCGTGGGTGAGCACGTAGATGACGGGCAGCTCCATGATGGCCGACAGGCGCATCGCCGCCTTCATGTAGTCGGTGAACACGAAGAAGGTGGCGCAGAAGACGCGCAGCCCGCCGTGCAGGGCGATGCCGTTGCTGATGGCGGCCATCGCGTGCTCCCGCACGCCGAAGCGCAGGTTGCGGCCGGCCCGGTTCTCCGCGCTGAAGTCGCCGCCGCCGGCGATGTAGGTCTTGTTGGACGGCGCCAGGTCGGCGGAGCCGCCCACGAGGTTGGGGATGAGGGCGGCCAACTTGCCGATGGCGTCGCCGGAGCTGGAGCGGGTGGCTTCGGCCTTTTCCTTGTGGGGCCTGAGGCTTTCCACCGCCTGCAGATGCTTGAGGGACAGCGGGCTGTGCCACCGCTTCCACTCATCCGCCAGCTCCGGATAGGCCTTTTCGTATTTTTTGAACAGCTTCTCCCACCCGCGCCGGGCGTCCCTGCCCTGCTGCAGGCACTCGGCCGCGTGCGCGTACACCGCCTTGTCCACCTGGAAGGCTTCCCCGGTCACGCCCAGGGCCTCCCGCGCCTGGGCCAGGTTGTCCGCGCCCAGGGGCTCCCCGTGCGCGCCGGCCGTGCCCTGCTTGGCCTTGCTGCCGTAGCCGATGACGGTGGGGCAGACGATGAGCGTGGGCCGGTCGGAACCCTTCGACTGCTCCAGCGCGTCCAGCACCTGGCGCCAGTCGTTGCCGTCCTTTACGCGCAGCACCTGCCAGCCGTAGGCCTTGAACCGCCCGCCCACGTCCTCGCGGAAGGCCAGGTCCGTGTCGCCCTCGATGCTGATTTCGTTGTCATCGTACAGGACGGTCAGCTTGTTCAGCTTCAGCGTGCCCGCCAGGGAGGCCGCCTCGCTGGCGATGCCCTCCATCATGCAGCCGTCGCCCGCGAAGACGTAGCTGCGGTGGTCCACCAGGTCAAACCCGGGCCGGTTGAACTTGGCCGCCAGCATGCACTCGGCAATCGCGAAGCCCACGGCGTTGGAAAAACCCTGGCCCAGGGGGCCGGTGGTGGTTTCCACGCCCGGAGTCAGCCCATGCTCCGGATGCCCCGGGGTCAGCGACTGCCACTGGCGGAACTGCTGGATTTGCTCCATGGGCAGGTTATAGCCCCCGATATGCAGCAGGGAATACAGCAGCGCGCTGGCATGGCCGTTGGAGAGGACGAAGCGGTCCCGGTTGGGCCAGTCGGGCTTCTCCGGGTCGTGCCGCATGGTCTTCAGCCAGACCGCGTAGGCCATCGGCGCCATGCCCATGGGCGCGCCCGGATGGCCGCTGTTGGCCTTCTGCACCATTTCCGCGGAAAGGACGCGCAGGGCGTTGACGGTTTTTTCCTGAATGCTCATCGATGCTTCTCCTTTGGGATGTTCCCGGCGCGCCGGACAGGCCAAACCGGTCGGAGGAAGGAAACGCTTCATTCCTCCCGCCCGGAAGCGTCGGCGCCCGTATGCTGCCGTCATTATAACCCCTCCGCCGCCCAAATGCCAGCGCCGGGGCGGCGGGCAAGGCTTTCCCGGCCCGCGCTTCAGGGTATTGCAGGCGGCGGCCCGCGCTTTGGGTTGTGCGCAGCACCGCGGTATACTATAATCCCGCCATCGGGCTTTTTTCGCGGCCGCCGCGCGGGAAGATTTCAGAAGGGAAACGGGCATGAAGGAGCATATCAGGAAGAAGCTGTACCAGGTCGAACTGGGGCCGCCCAAGCAGGACACGGAAAAGCTGCTGGAGGACCTGGAGCTGTTCCGGCAGAAATTCGACCGCGTAATGGACAGCGGCTACGTGGTGGGCATCACCGACAACGCGATGGGCCTGATGGCCTTCCAGGGGCACGAGACCATCCAGGAGCTGGGCCTCAGGGTCATCCCCGGGCAGGTGATGATTCACCTGAACACCTTCCACACCAAAGAGCATCTGCATGAAATCCTGGACGCCTGCCGGGAGATGGGCATCCGTTACCTGCTGGTCGTCAGCGGGGACGGCTCGGATCGCCTGCCCAGGCTGCAGCCGGAGGATCTCGGGCTTTCGGGCGAGGTGGAGGCCGTGACGGCGGTGGAGCTGATCGCGTACATCCACCGGGAATACCCCGGCGCGTTCGAGATCGGCGCGGCGTTCAACCCCTATGAGCCTCCGGAACACGAGTTTGAGAAGCTGGAGCGCAAGCTGAAGGCCGGGGCGACTTTCGTCATCACCCAGCCCATCATCGAACGCAACGCGGTCGTGGACGAGATGCTCCGGCGCTATCCGGGCCTGACGGTCTTCGTGGAAGCCTGGATGAGCAAGCGGATTTCCCTGCTGTCGGAAGCCGTCGGCTACGAAATCCCGGAGGATACCGCTTTCGACCCGATCCAGACCCTGAAGTCGCTGCACCGGCTCTACCCGGGCTGCGGCGTTTACCTGTCCCTGCTGGGATTCAAGACACAGTACCCCCTGCTGAAGGACACCTGGGTGTAAGGATGCCCGGCCCGCAGAAAACGTGAGGAGACCCGTATGAAAATCGTCGTGTGCATCAAGCAGGTTCCCGCGTCCAGCGACGCGAAAATCGACCCGGAGACCAAGCGCATCATCCGCGAGGGCATGAAGGCCGTGCTCAATCCCTTCGACGCCTACGCGGTGGAGGAGGGGGTGCAGCTGCGCAACCGCTTCGGCGGCGAGGTCATCGTGCTGTCCATGGGGCCGGAAAAGGCCGCCCACAGCCTCCGGGAAGCCATTTCCGTGGGCGCGGACCGCGCCTTGCTGCTCTCCGACCGGGCCTTCGGCGGCTCGGACACCTGGGCAACCAGCTACGCGCTGGCCAAGGCCATCGAAAAGATCGGCGGCGTGGACCTGGTCATCTGCGGCAAGCAGGCGGTGGACGGGGATACGGCCCAGGTCGGCCCCGGCATCGCGGCGCACCTGGACTGGGTGCAGGCCACCTACGTCCTCAAGGTGGAGGACGTGAGCGAGACGGGCATCCGCGTGCGCCGCATGAACGAGGACGGCTACGACGTATGCGAGGTGGACTTCCCCGCCGTGCTCACCGTGCTCAAGGACATCAACCGCCCGCGGGTGCCGACGCTGAAGGGGTCCCTGGCGGCGCTGCGGGAGGAAATCCCGGTGTGGAAACCCGCGGACATCGGCGCGGAACTGGAAAAAATCGGCCTGGACGGTTCACCCACCCGGGTGGTGAAGACCGCCCCGCCCCCGCCGCGCAACACCGTGACCCGCGTGCTCGCGGGGACGCCCGCGGAAAGCGCCAGGGAGCTGGTCAAGGACCTGCGCACCCGCGGCATACTGTAAGGGAGGACGAAGGGATGATCCTGACAGACCCAAGCCAGAAGGCGGACTACAGGAACGTCTGGGCGCTGGCGGAGGTGCTCTCCGGCCAGGTGCAGCCGGTAACCCACGAGCTGATTGGCGCGGCGCGCGCGCTGGCGGATGCCAAGGGGCACGAGGTCTGGGCGGTGCTGCTGGGCGCGGGCACGGCCGGGCAGGCGGAGGGCCTGTTCGCCTACGGCGCCGACAGGGTGCTGGTGGTGGACGACCCGCGGCTAAGCGGCTTTTCCGACGAGTGGGAGGCCGGCGCGCTGGAGCGGCTGATGCGCCAGTACAAGCCCGACGTGCTGCTGGGCGCCGCCACCGCGCGGGGGCGCGCGCTGATGCCCCGGGTCGCGGTGAAGGCCAACTGCGGCCTCACGGCGGACTGCACCCAGCTGGGCGTCGACCCGGAGAACGGCGACCTGCTGCAGACCCGCCCGGCCTTCGGCGGCAACATCCTGGCCACCATCCGCTGCTCCAACCACCGGCCGCAGCTGGCCACCGTGCGCCCTCGCGTCATGAAGGCGCTGGCGCCGGACAAAAACCGGAAGGGCGAGGTCATCCGCGCGGAATTGCTGGACTCGGACGCAAAAAAAACCAAGCGCATCGTTTCGACCTTCCAGGACAAGGAGACCGTGGTTAATCTGGGCCACGCGCAGATCATCGTGTCCGGCGGCCGCGGGGTGAAGGGGCCCAAGGGCTTCGACCTGCTGCGCGCCTTTGCCAACAAGGTGGGCGCGGCCGTGGGCGCCAGCCGCGCGGCCATCGACTCCGGCTGGATTTCCTACGCCCACCAGATTGGGCAGACCGGGCAGACGGTGCAGACCCGGGTGTACATCGCCTGCGGCATTTCCGGCCAGATCCAGCACCTGGTGGGCATGCAGTCCAGCGACACCATCATCGCGATTGACAAGAACCCCAACACGCCCATGATGCAGCTGGCGGACGTCGCCATCGTGGGGGACCTGTTCGAGGTCATCCCGGAAATCATCAGGGAAATCGACAGGGTGTAGGCGCCCGGGCCGATCCAATCTATTCAGGAGGGGCTTTATGATCATCATCGGGGAGAAAATCAACAGCACGCTCAAGGCCGTCCGTCCGGCGATGGAAGCCTATGACGCCGAAGCCATCCGCGACCTGGCGGCCCGGCAGGTCCGGGCGGGGGCGACCTACGTGGACGTCAACGCCGGCATGTTCATCGACGACGAGCCGGACAGGATGACCTGGCTGGTCAACACCGTCCAGGAGGTCACAAAGGCGCCTTTCTCCGTCGACTCGCCCAACCCGAAAGCCATTGAGGCGGGCCTGAAGGCCAACCGGAACCCCAAACCCCTCATCAATTCCATCACCGACGAGAAGGAGCGGTACCACGCCATCCTGCCCCTCGCCCAGCGGTACCAGACCGGCATCATCGGCCTGTGCATGGACGACAAGGGCATGCCGGAAACGGTGGAGGACCGGATGCGCGTGGCCGACAGCCTGATCGGCAAATTGACGAAGGAAGGCTTCGCCCTGGACGACCTCTACCTGGATCCCATGATCCGCCCCGTGGGCACCGGCTCGCACTACGGCGTAGTTGCCATTGAGACCATCCGCCGGATCAAGGCAAACTATCCGGAGGCGCACATCGCCTGCGGCCTGAGCAACGTTTCCTTCGGCCTGCCCGCGCGCAAGCTCATCAACCAGACCCTGCTGGTGGCCGCGATGGCCGCGGGCATGGACGGCGCCATCCTCGACCCCCTGGATCGGAAATTGATGTCCTTCGTCTACGCGGCCGAGGCGCTGCTGGGCCTGGACGAATACTGCATCAACTACCTGGAGAAGTTCCGGGAGGGAGAAATCGAAATCTGACCGGAAGCGTCCCCACCACGAAGCGAAGCGGGAAACCCTTCGCTTTTCTCATCCGGCGGCGGATGGCGGCAGGGGAATTCCCTCCCCCGCGCGGATGATAGCCCGGCGGTTGCGCCAACGCCGCCTGAAAGGAGGCCCGGATGGAGAAAAACCAGGGCAAGCCCTACCGCGCGGAGATGCCCCGGCTCTACCGCGTCCGGCAGCGGTTTGACGAAACGGCCCTGGACGACGTGGCGGGCGCGCTGAAAACCGAGCTGGATACCAGCGGCGTCATGGACCGGGTCAGGCCCGGAATGGAGGTCGCCTTGGCGGTGGGCAGCCGGGGCATCCACGGCCTCATGGAATTGGTGCGCGCCCTGGGGGAGCGCGTCCGGGCGCGGGGCGCCACGCCCTTCGTCGTGCCGGCGATGGGCAGCCACGGCGGCGCGACCGCCCGGGGGCAAACGGAGGTGCTGGCGGGCTACGGAATCACGCCGGAGGGGGTAGGCATGGACGTCCGCTCCTCCATGGAAGTGGTTCTGCTGGGACAGACCGCCTCCGGCGTCCCCGTCTATCTCGACGCCGTCGCCCGCGCCGCCGGCCTAATCGTGCCCGTCAACCGCGTCAAGCCGCACACGGATTTCTGGGGCCCTGTCGGAAGCGGCCTGTGCAAGATGCTCGCGCTGGGCCTGGGGAACCACGTGGGGTGCAGCGAACTGCACCGCCGGGGATTCGCGGCCTTTCCGGAGCTGATTCCCGCGGCGGCGGCCCTCGTGATCGCGCGCGCCCGGGTGGGCTTCGGCGTCGCGGTGGTGGAGAACGCGTATGGAAAGCCCCTGCTGCTGCGCGCGGTTCCCGCTGAGCGCATCCTGCAGGAGGAGCCGGCGCTGCTGTCCCTTGCGAAGGCGCACCTGCCCGGCATCCCGCTTGCGGACGTCGACTTGTTGATGGTCCGGCACTTCGGCAAGGATATTTCCGGCGCGGGCATGGACCCCAACGTGACCGGCCGCGCGCTGTGCGGGACGCCGCCGGGGTTCACAGACCCCCGCATCCGCCGCGTCCTGGTGGAAAGCCTGACGCCCGGCAGCCACGGCAACGCCTGCGGGATCGGGATGGCGGACTTCCTCCTGGAATCCTGTTTCCGGCAGGTCGACTGGGCGGAAACGAACGTCAACGCCGTCGCGTCCGGCTGCCCGGAGGGCGAGCGTGTCCCGGCGCGGGTGGCGCGCGCGGCGGACGTCCTCCCCGCCCTGATGCGGGAACGCGGCGTAAAAACGCCCGGCCGGCTCCGCATCGTCCGGATTCAAAGCACCCTGGAGCTGGACGCGTTTGAGGTGTCAGAAGCCCTGCTGCCGGAGGTCCGTGCGGACGGTAGGCTGACCCTGATCGGCTGAACCGCTTCCAGGGAAGTCGCCTGTCCGCGGCCGGAAGGGGCAAGGCCCCTGCGTACCCTCCCGCTTGACGCGCCGCCTTTCCGGTTACAATCCTATCAGGCGGTTCCCGCCAAAGACGATGAGGAGAAGCAGCATGAAAGCGTTGACCGACACCTATACCCTGTCCAACGGCGTGCGGATTCCCTGCGTGGGCTTCGGCACCTGGCAGGCGGCGGACGGCCGGGAGGCCGTGGACGCGGTGACCAGCGCGCTGGAGGCCGGTTATCGGCACGTTGACACCGCGCAGGGCTACGGCAACGAGGAGAGCGTGGGCAAGGCGGTGCGCCAGAGCGGCGTGAACCGCGCGGACATTTTTATCACCTCCAAGCTGGAAAACGGCGTGCGCGGGTACCAGGAGACGCTGGACGCCTTTGACCGCAGCCTGGACCGCCTGGGCACGGACTATATGGACCTCTTCCTGATCCACTGGCCGATTCCCGCGAAGTTCAGGGACAACTGGCAACAGATGACCGCCCAGACCTGGAAGGCGATGGAGGAGCTGTACCAGGACCGGCGCGTGCGCGCCCTGGGCATCAGCAACTTCCGCCGGCGGCACATCGAAGAGCTGCTCAAAACCGCGGCGGTCGCCCCCATGGTCAACCAGATCCGGCTGTGCCCCGGGGACACCCAGGACGACACGGTAAACTTCAGCCGGGAAAAGGGCATGCTGCTGGAGGCCTACAGCCCCCTGGGCGTCGGCGACGTGCTGAAGGTGCCGGAGATGAAGGAGATCGCGGAGAAGTACGGCCGCAGCGTGGCCCAGGTGGCCATCCGCTGGAGCCTGCAGCGCGGCTACCTGCCCCTGCCCAAGTCCGTCACCCCGGCGCGCATCCGGGAAAACGCGCGGGTGTTCGATTTCGAGCTCAGCACGGAAGACGTGGAGCGCATCGCCGGGCTCAAGGGCTGCGCGGGTTATTCCCACGACCCGGACAACATCACCTGGTAAGCGGGAAGCCGGGCGGTTCGCCGGCGACCGTGTCCCATACCCTGCCCGGGGAGCTGTTCCCCGGGCTTGTTGTTGCCCTGCCCGGGAGACCGGCCCTTGAAACGACAGCGGCCCGGCCGGCGCCGGATGCAAGAATCCGTGCCGCCGGCGCGTTATATCGGTGCGCGGG